>CAZEPA010000214.1:0-7144 GCA_964513955.1 uncultured Anaerolineae bacterium
TGTCTCTTGAAGGAGGGGCGCTCCACCCAGGCGCCCCTCCCAGTCCCCGTTGTGAGCCATCGTGTGTTGATAGAATGGCGAGAGTGATCATAAGGATCGCTCTCGCTTTTTTGTTATGAATCGGTTATGAATCGCCAACCGCTCGCCTCGCAAAACCACGGTTATGTCAGTCAAACGTAAGACGAATCTTAACGCCGCATGTGATATAATGAACATATCAGCCGATCTATCCTCCGCATGCTGGCTGGGACACAAGTTACGGAGGACTGACGCATGATGCGACCACTAAGAATCCTTTTTCTTGTTGCGACGGTGCTTGGCGCGTCGTGGCAGATGTCGCGTCCAGCCCTGTCTACCGCTGCAGCCCCGTCCTGTTTTGCCCTGGCCGAAGTAGGAGGCGCCAACAACACCAACCTGCTGACGCTCATTTCACCCTGGGACCCCAATCCGTCCACTAACGAAGTCAATATCGGATCAGGCGCCGCCACCCAGCGCGCGTTCAGCTTGGCCCAACAAACAGGCGCCAACCTGCTCTTTACGATTGACAATGACCGCTTAGGGCGGATTGACGCTGCGACTGGCCTTTTTACGCCGTTCGCCCGTACCCTGGGCCAGGCAAATGGCGCGTTAGGCAAGCAGACCCTGGACAATGCGCAGGGTTTGGCTTTTGATCCATTTTCGGGGCGTCTGTTCGCCGCAGTGAAAAAGCCAGTTGGCAACCTCTTGATCCAGGTGTCGTCTACGAATGGCGAGTTTGTGAAAGACGCATTTCCTGGCCGCGCAGACTATGCGCCTGTACCGGTGCCTGCCGGAATGATAACCGTCACGGACATCACCATTAGCCCGCTTGATGGGCAGATGCTAGGCGTGGCAACGACTGCAAGCGGCGGCAGTCAGCTGCTCAAGATTGATAAGAACAGCGGTGCTGTGATTTTCATCGGCGCTGCCAACTCGGCGCCGCTGGAAGGGCTGAGTTTCAGGCCTGACGGCGCGCTCTTGGGATTGGCGCGTGACGGCGTCCTGTACGACATGGATGTACAGACCGGCCTGCTCAGCAACCCGCGCAGCGTGGATAACGGCGCAAGCTATCGCGCCCTCAGTTGTCAGGACGCACAGTCCAACAGCATCACCGGGGTCGTCTTCAAAGACACAAATCTGAATGGCATCTTCGATCCTGGCGCTGAATCAGGGCTGCGCAATGTTACGGTGCGCTTGTATCGGGATGCGGATGTCAATGGGATGGTGAACCCAGGCGACGCCCTGTTAGCCACGCAAGCAACAGCCGCAAGCGGCTCTTACAGCTTCGTGATCGGCGCGCAGGGAGCGTTTGCGCTGAATGTGGACATCGCCTCGTTTCCGCGTCACCATGCGCTCACCACGGACAACAAGGAGCAGGCCAATTTCAATGGATTTGGCCTGACCGATGCCGGCAATGATTTTGGGCTGGTCAAGCAGCCGTATAAAGACAACGAAGTCCTGGTTCACTATCAGCCCGGCGCGTCATCCGCGGCTATTGCCGACATCGAGCTCCGCTACCAACTTCAGCGCAAGGAATACTCAGCGGCGCTGGATGTGTACCTCTACAAGGCCCCCAGTTGGCTGCCGGATGTTCTGGTGGCCGCGCTGGAGTTGGAACCAGCGGTAGCCTGGGCCGAACCGAACTACGTCGTCGGGGGCACGCTGCATCCCAATGATCCAGACTATAACAACCCAGGGCTGGTGTATGGGCCGCAGCAGATCAACGCCGAAGCCGGTTGGGATGTAACTACTGGTGCTGCCTCGGTCGTGGTCGCGCTCGTGGACAGCGGCGTATCGTTTGCACATCCCGAATTTGCGCAAACCCATTTTCTACCCGGCTATGACTTCGTGAACAAAGACAACGATCCCAGCGACGATAATGGGCATGGCACCCATGTCGCCGGCATCTTGTTCGCGGCGATGAACAACGAGCTGGGCATTGCGGGCATGGCGCCGGGCGTCTCCATTCTGCCAGTCAAGGTTCTGAATTCGTCCGGCAGCGGAACGTGGGTTGATATTTCCAACGGCATCATTTATGCCGTTGATCAAGGCGCAGACATCATCAGCCTCTCGATTGGAGGGCCGATCACATCGCAGGTGCTTCAGACGGCCGTGCAGTATGCAGCCGCGCACGACGTGTTGATTGTGACCGGCACGGGCAACACCGGCACCAATGCGCCCTTCTACCCGGCTTTCTATCCTGAAACCTTTGCCGTTGGCGCCACAGATAACACCGGGCAGTTGTGGTGGCAATCCAATTACGGGGATTCCGTTGACGTCGTCGCGCCCGGGGTCGGGGTATGGAGCACCTATTGGACAAACACCAACCCCATAACCTACGCCTATTGCACAGGCACCTCGATGGCCGTTCCGCACGTCAGCGGCCTGGCGGCCCTCATTCTGTCGGTGCGGCCTGATCTGTCGAGCGCTGATGTGCGTGAGCTGATTCAGCAGAACGCCGTATCAATCAGTCAGCCGCGGCCAAATCTCTATTCGGGCTGGGGTCTCATCAATGCGGGACAGACGTTAGGCGCCAGCAGCACGTGGGTCACCATAACGCCCACACCGACGCCGACCGAGACGCCGACCGTCACGCCGACGCCCACCGACACGCCGATTCCGACGAGCACACCGACCCCGACGCCGACGCCCACCGCCACATGGACAGCGACGACGACACCCACCGCCACACGAACGCCAACGGCGACGCCGACTGCGACGCCAACGCCGACGCCCTATCTGCGCCGCGTCAACAGCGGCGGCACCTACTTCATTGATATGCAGGGGAATTTCTGGGACGCCGATCAGCTGTGGGATGGAACTTGGGGCGCTGCGGGCGGCACCGTCAAGACCTCGAGCAAGGATGTGACCAATACGACCGACGATGTGCTCTATCAGTTCCGTCGCGAAACTCCTGGCGAGTACCGCTTCAACCTGCCGAATGGGTCGTATCAGGTGATGCTGCGTTTCGCCGAATTCGATGTCACCAAAGCCACGGATCGTGTCATGCGCGTCACTATCGAGGGCGTGGTGGTTGAAAACTCGCTCAGCATCTTTGGATTGGTAGGACGTTATGTCGGCTTGGATAGAACCTACCAGGTCAACGTGGCGGACGGCCAACTGAACATCCAGTTTGCCATCGCCAGCGGCACGAAGGCGCCGGTGGTGTCGGCTATAGCGATCACTCAGTTGGCGCCGCCCACGCCAACGCCAACCCGCACGCCAACCCAGACGCCGTGCGCGGACTGCCCCACCGCGACCCCTACCGCGCCCCCCACACCGACGGCCACGCCGCTTCCCTATTTGCAGCGCGTGAACAGCGGCGGCGCCAACTTCACGGATGGGCAGAGCCAACTGTGGACCGCGGACAAGGCGTTTGCCGCTGGCTCGTGGGGCTATACCGCGGGCACGGCGAAATCCACAACAACGGCCGTTGCCGGCACCACCGATGATGCCCTCTATCAGAAATGGCGCAGCGCGCCTTGGGAGTACAAGTTCAGCGTCCCCAACGGCGCCTACGAGGTGATCCTGCGCTTCGCCGACTTCGAGGCGACCAACCGTTCCACGCGTGTGATGAAAATCAGCATCGAGGCAGTCACCGTGGAAAACACGCTGAATGTCAGCGCGCTGGTGGGCAACGCGACTGCCCTGGAGAAGGTGTATCAAGCCACGGTGACCGATGGCATCTTAAACATCGCCTTCGTCAAAAATGGCGGCAAGCTGGATCCCATGGTGGCAGGGATTCAGGTGCGCCAGGTCCCCTGATGCAAACCGTCAGATACTATCATCATAACACCGTCGTTCAGCTCGTTACCCCCGTATCATAGTTTTTCTTGAGAGGTAGATGCCCATATGAAGACCCTTCCAAAGCTCGTGCGCTCGGCGGCCGTCCTTTTGACGGCAGCTCTCGTTATCCTGGTCATGATCACAACGGCTCTGGCGCAGTCAGGCTTGCCGTCCGCGATTGGCAACATGCCGCCTATGAATGCGCCTACGACGGCTGGCGCTCTCGAAGGCGGGGTTTATTTCGACGCCAACGGCAACGGTGTGCGCGACGCGCAAGACAACGGCATCGCCGGCGTGTTGATCGAAATCAGAGACCAAGCAACCGGCGGGCAGACCTATTACGCATCAGCCATCACGACGCCCGATGGCATTTTCCGCTTGGCGGACTTGCCCAACAATACCTATCTCGTGACCGAAAATGACCTTTCGCTCTACGTCAGCACGACGGCAAACACCCAAACGGTTACGGTCAATGACGCGGTAGTCAGCGGGATCATCTTCCTGGACACGCTGCCGCGTAGCGTGACTGGGACCGCCTACCAGGATATCAACCAGGATGGCGTGCGCGGTTTGACAGAACCGCGCATTCCAGACGCCCTGGTGGAACTGTTCAACGATGGCAACGCCAATGGCGTGATTGACCCCGAGGATCAGCAAATCGGCAGCACACTGACCGATGTGCAGGGCAACTACGTCATCGCTGGCCTGCTGCCGGGGCACCGCATCCTGCGCATTCAGCCTCCGAGCGGCATCGGTCAGCCAAGCCAGGCCCCGGTCGAACTGTTCAGCGGCGAAGTAGGCAATTTCGGCAAACCACTGGACATGGCGCTGGGCGCGACTGTTCAGCGGCCAGAGTCAACGTCCGCGCCGACGATGATCCCGGATGAAGTCATCGTGCGTTTTGCCGATGGCGTCAGCGCACAGACCGTGACCAGCCTGGTGAGCGCCTACCATCTGCAGATCAAGAATCACATTTCGGCTTTGAATGCCTACCTGCTGGCAACGCCTGCAGGCAAGTCCGCAGCCGTGATCCGCGCTCTGAATCAGCTGCCCATCGTGCGCTATGCGGAGCCTAACTACGTGGCAAAGATAGATCTGACGCCGACAGATCCCGATTACAGCGACATCAGCAAAGTCTATGCGCCGCAGATGATCAATGCAGAGCCGGGCTGGGATGTAACGATTGGCAACCCCAACGTGATTGTGGCCGTGCTAGACACCGGGATCTCTATGACGCATCCTGAATTCACCGGACGTATTGTGCCCAGCTACGACTTTGTCAACAACGATACGGACCCGAGCGACGATGAAGGGCATGGCACGCACGTTTCAGGCATTATTGCCGCCGCCATGAACAACGGCCAGGGGTCAACCGGTATTGCGCCTGGAGTCCTGCTCATGCCAGTCAAGGTGATGAACAGTGTGGGCTATGGCAGTTGGGTTTGGGTGGCCAACGGCGTCATCTACGCAACTGATCACGGCGCGCGGGTGATCAATATGTCCCTGGGCGGCAGTGGAACGTCCTACCTGATGACGGATGCCGTACGCTACGCGGCCGAGCGTGATGTGGTGATGGTGGCGGCGTCCGGCAACAGCGGCATCAATCGGCCGGAGTATCCCTCGTACTATCCTGAGGTGATCGCGGTCGGCGCGACCACGTACTACGATGATTGGTTTACGATTTCCAACTATGGGACATGGATTGACGTGACAGCGCCAGGCGACACGGTGTGGAGCACGCTGTGGGAACCGGGCAATCCCAACACCTACCAATACTTCAGCGGCACTTCGATGGCGACCCCGCATGTGAGTGGGTTAGCGGCGCTCATCTTGTCGGCCCATCCCACCTTTTCTTCCGCGGATGTGCGCGCACTGATTCGACAGACAGCCGTGGACAAAGGCGCGCCTGGCTTCGATATTTACTACGGCTACGGCCGCATTGATGTGGGCGCGGCCATGGCCGCGGCCGCCAGTTGGGTTCCGTACACACCAACCCCAACGGTCACGCCGACGCCCATGGAGACAAACACGCCGACGCCCACGCCGACGGCCACCTATACGCCGACGCCCACGCCCACGGCCACAGACACGCCAACGGCAACGCCGACAGCCACGCCGACAAAGACGCCTACGCCCGCGGCAACCGCGACAGTGACGCCCACGCCGACAAAGACGCCCACGCCAACGCCAACGATTCCGCCGTACGTCCAACGTGCGAACAGCGGCGGCACCGCGGCATTTACGGACAGCCAAGGCCGCATATGGGCGATTGACAAGGCGTTCGCCGCCGGCTCGTGGGGCTATACCGGCGGCACGGCCAAGTCGTCCACCAAAGCGGTAGGCAACACGACTGATGACGCGCTCTATCAGAAATATCGCGAGTCGCCAGGCGAATACAAGTTCACGGTGCCAAACGGCAGCTACGAAGTGACGCTGCGTTTTGCAGACTTCACCGCGACGGCGGCCGCGAAACGCATCATGCGCATCACGATCGAAGGCGTGATCGTGGAGAACACCCTGGATATCTGGGCCCTGGTGCGTCAATACAATGCACTGGACCGGGTGTATCAGACAGTGGTCAGCGACGGCGTGCTCAACATTATGTTCATCCAAAATGGCGGCAGCAATGTGCCGATGGTGAATGCAGTGGGCGTGGTTCAGCTTCCGGGGCCGACGCCGACGCCCACGTTCACGCCCACGGCGACTGCGACGAATACGCCGTGTCCGTTGTGCCCCACAGCCACGCCAACGGCGACGCGAACGCCAACCGCCACGCCGACGGCGACCCCCACAGCGCTCCCCTATGTGACACAGCGCGTTAACAGCGGCGGCACCGCCTTTGCCGATGGCGCAAGCCAGCTCTGGTCGGCCGATCAGGCGTATGTCACCAACGGATGGGGTTACACGGGCGGTACGGCCAAGTCAACCACGATGGCGGTGGCCGGCACCACCGACGATGCCCTCTATCAGAAGTGGCGCGATGCGCCGGGCGAATACCGCTTTACGGTGCCCAACGGCAACTATGAGGTGACGCTCAGGTTCGCCGAGTTTGAAACGACCAAGTCAACCGACCGCCTGATGAGGATCACGCTGGAAACCACGATCGTGGAAAATGCGCTGAGCGTGTACGGTCAGGTCGGCAAAGCGGTTGCCCTCGACAAGGTGTATACCACCGCCGTCAACGATGGGGTTCTCAACATCGTGTTTGCCAAGAACACGGGGAACAAGAACCCAATGATTGCTGGTATTCAGGTGCGTAGGCTCCCGTAGCCACATAGCCAGGTTATCGAGCACCGGCGGATACACGAATGACGCCCATCATCATTCGTGTATCCGCCCC
>CAZEPA010000215.1:0-7144 GCA_964513955.1 uncultured Anaerolineae bacterium
TTTTCCTGCGTCAGAACGATGCCAGTCACATGGGCTTTCTCAAGGGCGCGCCAGAAAAGCACCTGACCGGCCCCTTGGTCGAGTACATTCAAGCCCGCGGCGGCCGCGTGCTGACGGGCGCCAAGGTGACGAACATCCAAACCCAGCCCGATGGGACGATCAGCGGTGTGGAGGTGGCTTGGGATGAGCCGCGCGCGACCGCAGCAGCCGGCGAAACCGCGTTGAATCCTACAGCTTCGCGTTTTGAGGCGGATTATTATATTACCGCCCTGCCCATCCACAACTTCAAGAGGCTGATGCCGGAAACCTGGCAGCGGTATGATTACTTCAAGGGGCTGGCCCAGCTAGAAGGCGTCCCGGTCATGACAGTGCATCTGTGGGCCGATCGCCAGATCAGCCACATTGACAATGTCATTTTCTCGCCTGATGGCATCATTCCAGTCTACGCAGATATGGCCAATACCACGCCCGACTATCATCATCAGGGTAAGTCGCGTTTTCAGTTCGTCGTGGCGCCTGCGCACGATCTGATGGCGCTTAGCGACGCGGAGGTGGTGCGCCTGGTGTGGGAAGATATCAAGGCGCTCTTTCCTTCCAGCGCGGCCGGCGCGCAGATCGAGAAGTCAAAGGTGGTGCGCGTGCCGCAGTCTGTTTATTGGCCCAAGCCAGGCACTGATCATCTACGCCCTAGCCAGCAATCGCCTATCCAGAACCTTGCGGTTGCAGGGGGCTACACGTTCCAGCGTTTCTACGATTCGATGGAAGGGGCAGTGCGCAGCGGGTATCGCGCAGCCGATGCTACGCTGGCGCGTATCGAAGGCAAGCCATTTACACCGCGCGCGTGAGCGCCGAATCATGACGACATTGGTGGGCTGGACAGGCAGCATGTAGGACATCGCCTGCACAGCCCACGATAACGACCCAATTTTGCGGAGGCACCGATGACAGCCCAGTCCCATTCTTTTCTGACGAATGAGACGCGCGTGTTGAGCGAGCCGTCTCTCCACGATAGCCGCGTGACCCTCGATCAAGCCTATGCTGTCAGCAGGCAGATAACGAGGGATTACTCGAAGAGTTTCTATCTCAGCTCGCTTCTGCTGCCGCCCCAAAAGCGTCAGGCGATTCATGCGCTGTACGGTTTCTGTCGAGTCAGTGATAACATCGTGGATAATGGCGGTCCTCATGCGCACGAGGAGTTGGCGCGTTGGCGTCATGCGGCCTTCCGGCCGTTGCATGAGCAGCAGGAGCCTGTTTTGATGGCCTGGGCTGACACGTGCGAGCGCTATCAAGTGCCCCGGCGCTATGCTGAAGAATTGTTGGATGGCATGGCGATGGACTTGACGGTGCGCACGTACGAAACATGGGAGGAATTGTCTCACTACTGTTACTGCGTGGCCTCCACCGTTGGGCTGATGTCTATGCACATTACCGGTTTCAACAAACCGGAGGCTTTTGACTATGCTGTCAAGCTAGGCATCGCCTTGCAGTTGACCAATATCTTGCGCGATGTGGGTGAAGACGCCAGTCGTGGCCGCGTCTACCTTCCGTTAGAAGACATTGAGCGGTTTGGCCTGACGTATGCCCACTTCTGTGATGGTCAGGTAGACGAACGTTTTAAGCGCCTGCTAGACTTCGAGATTGCGCGGGCCGAGCGCCTGTATGATGAAGCCTGGCCTGGCATCGCCTTACTCAGTCGCGACAGCCGCCTATCGGTGGCCGCGGCGGCTGTGATCTATCGCGGGATCCTCGAAAAGATTCGCCAGAACAGTTACGACGTGTTCAATCAACGCGCTCATGTCGGCCTGGGCGCCAAACTGGTCCATTTGCCGCGCACCTGGTGGCGGGTACGGCAGATTCCATGAGAAGCATACGACTCATCGAGACGCGACCGGTCAACAGACGCACGGTTGCGCCGCTCAACCGTGGATGGTTGCTGGTGGACATCCTGCTCGGGTTCATGGCGGCGGGGCCGATCTTGGCGCCGTTGTTTCGCGCCAGCGGCCTGCCCCTCTTTGTGCCGGTTGGCGAGGGCATCACCGCGTTGGGCTTCTGGATTTGTCCGCAGCCTGAGATGGCCTTTCAGTTAGCTGGCTATCCATGGGCTGTTTGCTCGCGCTGCTATGCCGCGTTGATTGGCATCATCGCCGTGCGCGTGGCCTATGGCCGCCGCGGGGATGCATTTACGTTCATGGAAAAACGCTCCTGGGCGCTGCGCCTGACCCTGGCTGCGCTCACGTTCGGCCTCTGGCAGTTGGATGTGCATGCCATGCACCACGGCTGGTGGGACGGCGGCCAACCCACGATGATTTTGACCGGGCTGTGGCTAGGGCTGGGCGTCGGTATGGCTCTGCTCGCCGGCCTGCATCGGTTGATCGAACCGCGCTCGGCTTCGTCCGCGACCTGAGTTGGCCCAGCCTTGCTTTCCCAGGCGCTCTGCGTTACAATCTAATCCGTGACGACCTTACTTCACCATCCAATGATATTACCAACCATTACATCAGACCTACCCGGCATCGGCGGTGCGCTCAAGCAGGCGCCTGAGCATTTTGTCGTTGAAGAGATTCCTTTGTACGAACCGAGCGGCGAGGGCGATCATCTTTACGTCAACCTCACGCGCCGCGGTTGGAACACGCGCGATGTGGTGTCTGCCCTGGCGCGCATGTTTGGCCTGGCGTCGGATGACATCGGTTTTGCCGGGCTAAAGGACCGCCAGGCGCTGACCACGCAGACATTTTCTCTTCTGCGCGTGCCGGCCGAAGACGCGGCGACCCGCATCAGCGGCGAGCTGCCTTTTCAGATCAACTGGGTTAGCCGTCACCGCAATAAACTGCGCACCGGGCACCTGTTAGGCAATCGTTTCGCCATCTTCGTGGCTGAGGTGACGCCAGATGCCATGCCGCGGGCCACGGCCGTGGCCGCGGCGCTGCGCACGCGCGGCATCCCCAATTTTTTCGGCGCACAGCGCTTCGGTCAGGATGGCGACAATGCGGCGCGTGGCCGCGAGGTTCTCCTGGGGCGCGGCCCGCGCCAGCGGTGGCTGCGCCGTTTTCTGATTTCAGCTTTCCAATCAGAGCTTTTCAATCGCTACCTGGTGCAGCGCATCCACCTGGGCGCGTTTGATCACCTGCTGGCCGGCGATGTCGCGAAGAAACATGGCACCGGCGGCCTCTTTGTGGTGGAGGAGCTGGAACGGGAACAGCCGCGCTTTGCAGCCGGGGAAATCAGTTTTACCGGCCCGCTTTTTGGGGCCAAGATGAAGGCCGCGGCTGGGGAGTCCGGGGCGCTTGAGGCGGAAATCCTGGCGCAGGCTGATTTGCCCGGGCAAGCCTTCAAGAAGGCGGATGTGGATGGCGGCCGGCGCTTCGGCCGCCTGCTCCTTGACCACATCGAACTCGACGCCTCTGAACTAGAGTCTGATCACGGCGGGTTATGGCTGCGCTTCACATTGCCCAAGGGCGCCTACGCCACAGTCGTCTTGCGCGAATTCATGAAAAATGAGGTTGTCCTTGGGGAAGAGGACGAGGGCGACGACTGATTCCTAGCGGGGATCGAGCGCCCCGCGGCGCGCCGACTTTCTGCTTTGTTACGCACGAAGGAGTTGATTCCATGCGTCTATCTTTGTTTCCACTGAATGTGGTGATGTTTCCGGGCATGGTGATGCCCTTGCATATTTTCGAAGATCGCTACAAGTTGATGGTGCGCCGCTGTTTGCGTGAAGGCAAGCCCTTTGGCATCGTACTGATCCAACAAGGGCCTGAGGTTGGCGGCGAGGCCACACCGCACCCCATTGGCACCATGGCCTATATCACAGACGTGGAACCGTTAGCCGAGGGCCGCATGAACATCACGGCCACTGGTTCAGGCCGTTTTCGTATTCAAGAGATTGTCAATGAGCAGCCTTATCTGGAGGCAGAAGTCGAAGCATTTCCCTTGCTTGCCGCCAACGAAGCCGAGGTCAAGCCGCTCATCGAATATCTGCAGCCGCGCATCGCATCCTACTTGGAGATGCTCAACCAGGATGAGAAGGTCAAATTCGCCACCAGCGACATGCCGGATGATCCCGTGGACCTGGCGTACCTGATTGCGATTGCGCTGCAGCTGCCGCTCGATGACAAGCAGGCCCTTTTGCAGACGCGCAGTGCGGCCGATTTGCTGGCAATTGAGCGCCGGGTGCTGGCGCGGGAGCAGCTTCTGCTGCGCTTCATGCTGCAAACGGCTGACGCGCAGCGGCAGTTGATCGCTGGACCAACCGGGCATCTCTTTCTCAATTGACCTGCCGACCGTACTTGCGACTCAATGTAAAGCAGTGTAAAATCAACCCAGATTTTGCACAAGGAAGCCAAAGGAGCCGTCAAAGGGGTGGTTGAGCCATTCGGCCTGCGTCACAGCCTGCTTTTGCAGGGATTAGCGCCCGACACCGAACGCCTCGACATGGTGCACGCGTTAACGCGTCCACGCAGTGCGTTGGCGGTTGCCGTGATGGCGCCCTTTCCCTGGCGCGGCATCGGGATTGCCACGTATGTCTTGAACGAACAAAGCGCACAGGCGCCGCTGCGCGGTTTTGCCCAAGTGCTCAAACGCACAGATCGCCCAGAAAGCGACATGTTGGCCCTTGCCCCGGTCTTGACCAGCGAACGGCATGGGGCAGAGGAAATCTGGATACGCCTGCTGACCCGCATGGTGCAAGATGGCGGCCAGCATGGCGTCCAGCGGATCTTCGCCAGCGTGCCGGCTGACGGGCGCGAAGCCGATGTGTTTCGCCAGGTTGGATTTGTGCCCTACACGCAAGAGACGATTTTTCGCCTAGATGGAACGTCTGCGACGCTAAATCAGCCTGTTGCCGGTATTCGCCCTCAGCAGGATTCGGATGCCTGGGCTTTTCAACGACTCTATCAGGCCGTGACGCCGCCGGTAGTCCAGCAGGCCGAAGGCGCGGCTGAGAGTGAGAGCAGTGGTTTTTTGCCGGCGTGGTGGGAATCAGGCTTGCAGGCTCAGGGGTACGTGGCAAGCAGCTCGGACGGTCTGGCCGCAGCCGTGCAAATGCTGTCGGGGCCGGCCGGGCACTGGCTCCGCTTGTGGAGCCTGGACAGCGATCGGCAGGTCGCAGGGCGTCTGCTGGATTGGTGCCTGGCGGCGCTGCGACCCGCACGCAGGGCGCAGCCTGTCTATCTGGCGGTGCGCGATTACCAAAGTGGATTACGGACGATGCTGCAAGACCGCAACTTCCGTCCTTACCTGCGCCGGACGCGGCTGGTCAAACACCTGGTGGTGCGGGTCAAGGAGATGGAACCGGCGCTGATGCCCCTGCCGCGGCTGGTCAGCGGCGTCTTTTGATGGCACATTTGATCAAACCAGGATTCGCATTAAACGGATGACTCATTACAAAATAACAGATGATTTGAATGCGCTGCTGGCCGTGCTGCCGGTGCGTATCCAAAATGCCCTCCATGAGCAAAATCGCAGCGATGAGCTGCTCGAGGTGGTTCTTGACTTGGGGCGCTTGCCCGAAGCGCGTTTCATTGATTTTGAAGTGGTCCTGAGTGAGCAAGAAATCACCCTCGCAGACCTGCAAGACGTCGTCGCGCGGATCGGTGAGTTTACCGAGGACAACCGCGCCGGCATCGAGCGCACGCTGCATCGCATCTCCTGCCTGCGCAACCGTCAGGGCCACATCATCGGCATGACGTGTCGCGTCGGCCGCGCGGTCTATGGCACGATTGATATCATCGAAGATAT
Organism: uncultured Anaerolineae bacterium; assembly: GCA_964513955.1. Lineage (GTDB taxonomy): Bacteria > Chloroflexota > Anaerolineae > SSC4 > Amarolineaceae > Amarolinea. The sequence continues at coordinate 5,737 of CAZEPA010000215.1, forward strand.
CGTTCGGTCGGACAAGAGCATCCTGCTGTTAGGTCGCCCCGGCGTAGGTAAGACGACCCTCCTGCGTGAGTCTGCGCGCGTATTGGCTGACAAAAAGCGGGTGGTGATTGTGGACACGTCGAATGAAATCGGCGGCGATGGCGACATTCCGCATCCTTCGATCGGCCGCGCGCGACGCATGCAAGTGCCCACGCCTTCTTTGCAGCATGAAGTGATGATCGAAGCCGTGGAAAACCACATGCCTGAAGTGATCATCATTGACGAGATTGGCCGTGAGCAAGAGGCCGTTGCCGCGCGCACCATTGCTGAGCGCGGCGTTCAACTCATCGGGACAGCGCACGGCGGCACGTTGGAAAATCTACTGCTCAACCCGACGTTGTCAGACCTGGTAGGCGGCATCGAAAGCGTGACTTTAAGCGACGAAGAGGCGAGGCGTCGCGGCACGCAAAAATCGGTGCTTGAACGCCGCGCCCCACCCACCTTCGACATCCTGGTCGAGATTCAAGATCGGCAGCGGCTGCTCATTCACCATGACGTGGCCGCGGCCGTGGATGCGCTGCTGCGCGCGCGTGCGTTGCCCGCCGAGCTGCGTTGGCGCGATGCCGACGGCACGGTGCGCATTGAAAAGACGCAAACCAGCGCCACCAGCAGTTCCCTCGTTCGCCAGGCGCAGTGGTCGTCCAGCGGCCGCCATCAGGACGACGATGACGACGATGTGACGGCCTTTGGCAAACCGGTGCTGGCGCCCATGTCCACGCCGCGCGCGGCTGAAAATGGCGCCAATCTGCGCACGCGACGCGTCTACGCCTATGGCGTAGGTCAACAGCGGCTGCGTCAAGCCGCGCAGAATTTGCACGTGCCGGTGCAAATTGTGGAAGACCTGCGCGACGCAGACATGGTGATCACCCTGAAGAACTATTACCGCAAGCAGCCGCAGCCCATTGCCGAGGCTGAGCGCCGGGGCATTGCGGTCTACGTCCTGCGTTCGAACACCGTGACGCAGATGGAGACCTGTCTGGCTGATGTGTTCGGCCTGCCGACGGCGCCGGTGGATTCGTTTTCGGTCGCCATCGAAGAGACGCGCCAGGCCATTCAGCACGTTCTGGGCGGCGCGGCGTCGGCTGATCTTGCCCCGCAGGCGTCGTTCGTGCGCCGCCAGCAGCATCAGATGGCCCGCGAGGCCAACCTGGTTTCACACAGCTATGGCCGTGAGCCGCAGCGGCGCGTGCGAATCTACCGGGAATGAGATGTGAGCTTGTTTATCACCTTTGAAGGCCCTGAAGGCAGCGGTAAGACCACGCAAATTCAACTGCTGGCCGCCTGGCTGCGTGAACAGGGTCAGACGGTGTTGGCGACGCGGGAGCCGGGCGGCACAGTCATCGGCGATCGCGTCCGCGCCATCCTGCTC
>CAZEPA010000216.1:0-7138 GCA_964513955.1 uncultured Anaerolineae bacterium
CGGCAAACGCAGTAACCTTGCAGGCCGGTGTGTCTACCACAAGAACCTGGCCCTCTGCGCTGACGGCAATACCCAACGGTTTGCGGAATTGACCTGGCTCATTGCCCTCTGCGCCCAATTGACCCACGGGCGTACCGTCCGGCGCGAGGACAACGACGCGGAAGCTTTCTGGATCGGTCGCGTACAAGCGGCCATCGCTGCCAGTTGCCAGGTGCGGCCCATCAAGCGTGCCAGCGGCCGCCAAGCCAACAGACTTGACAATGGTTCCGTCGGCCGCCAGGTGCCACAGGATGCCGTTCGTTGCTTCGGCCACCCAAATGTCGCCGCCGGGGCCGGTAGCGACATCGGTTGGCTGGCCCTGGCCGATCGGCGGCTCATCCCGACCGCCGATCTGAGACAGCTTCTTGCCGGCCTGATCGAGTTTGAGGATACGGACGCCGCCGGTGTCGGCCACCCACAGGCCGCCCTGCCCATCCACCCACAGGCCGCGCGGCCGGTAGAAGGTATTCTCAACCCCAAACGCGGCCGCGAACTGACCGTCAGGCGAAAACCGCTGCATGCGCTGTTGCACGGCATCCAGAACCACCACGGACCCATCCGGCGCAATGCCGACATCGAATGGCTCCATGAATTGACCATCCCCTTCGCCTTCACTGCCCCAGGCTTTCACAAACTTGCCGGCCTTGTCCAGTTTGACGATGCGGCGGTTGCCTGCATCGGCTACATAGACATTGCCCTCGGCATCCACGGCCACGCCGCGCGGCTCGTTGAACTGCCCGTTGCCCGCACCGCATGCGCCCGTTTGCCAGAGCACCGACGCCGCCAGGTCAGGCAGATTGCCGAGCTTGCCAGCCGCAGCGGCTGGCGGCTGCGTCACGGCGCCCGGCTGCTCGCCGGCGACCGGCGTCTCCACGGCGCTCGGCGGCTCGATCGGTTTCGGGGCGGGCGGCGCAGGCAGCACGATGTTGGTCGGCATCGCATCTTGGATGGGAAACAGATACGTGGACGGCACAATCTCTTTGGCGCCGCCGGGCGGCTGCCACCAGAGCTGCAAATCGTGGGAGCCGCCAATCTGCCAATACTTCACTTCAATGTCGTGGAAGCCCTGCTCCAGGAAAATGCTGCCTTCGCGATACTCCGAGCCGTGGGAGCCGCCGTTATCCGCCACCAACGTGCCGTTGATGAAGACCTGCGCACCGTCATCGGCACGCGTGCCAAAAATGTACTGCCCGCTCTGCGGCGCGGCCACTTTCCCGCGCCAGACAATGCTGAACGGTTCCGGCAACACCGGGTTAGCCAAGACGAAGATGTCATGCTGAACCCGCGCTGGCTGACCGCTGGCGTCGCCATTGGGATAATAATAGCCGATCAGCCCACTGTTGGCAATCTCCAGGGCGTAAAGCGCGTCCGCGGGCACCGTCTCCAGCGGGGTGCCAGGGCCGCTCCAGGCCAGGCGCACACGGCCCGGCTGACTGCCGCTGTTGTAAGTCAGCGTAATGCCCTGGAAACCGCCGGGCAAGGTGACTGTCATGGCCTGCGTACGTTGACTGTCGGCCTCTTTGATTTGCAGCAGCGGCTTGTCATTGATCCACAGTTCGGCCGCGCCATCAGCGGTCAGTTCAAAGGTATACTCGCCGTAGCCGCCGCCTGTATAGAGAGCGCCTTGCCAGCGCACGCTGAAGGGCGCTTGCAGCGGCGGCGCGGTGGTCTTCCAATCAAAATCAATCGGCGCGTCGCGGCGCTCAATGGTAGGCGCGCCGTCGGCGCTCGTCCCCGGATAAAAACGAGCGACGAGGCCGCGGCCTTGGGCCACGGCCGCCGCGGGCACGCGATAGCTCACAAAGAGCGACGCGCCAAAGGGATCGCGATGATAATCCGCGGCGCCGCCAGGATAAATCTGCTGCATCAACGGAATCAGGCGCTGGTCGAGCGCCTCCATCACATAGACCACATCGCGATCAGTCTGGATATCGCGCAACGGCAGGTGTTCGGCCAGGTTGAGCAGGGTGTAAGGCCGGCGCCGGCTTATCAACTCTACCGCGGAATGGCGCTCGAATGCCGGCGACAGATAGACCTGGGCGTTGGCTGGCAGGTCGCGCAGGTATTGACCGATTGCTGCCTCTGACGCGCTGAACGCGCGCCAGACTGACGGGTCCTTGGCTTGCTTATTGAAGAAGGTGTCCGCGTTGACCGCGCCCACATACAGCACGAGGGCCAGCAAGGCAAGCAGGAAGGGCTGGCTGGCCCGCTGCAGCGTGCGGGCGCGCGCAGGCTCGGTCTTGGGCAGCCGCCACGCGGTCAGATAGGCATCCCAGGCGCGGTCGAGCACCAGGCCCACGAGCAGGAAGATGACGGGCAGGAGGCCAATCGGGCGGCGGGCGGTAGGCGCCTCATGCGCCACGGAAAGTACGGCCACGCTGCCCACGACGATGATCCAGGTGAAGCTGAGGAAAGGCAGGGGCCGCCACAGATGGCGCAGCATGTAGGCCAGGCCCAGGATGACCAGCGCGCCGACGACGGCATCGAGCAGGGGCGCGCCCGGCAGATTGTTGAGTGCGGCCACGTCGCCGCGCCAATGGAACGACCATAGGACCTTGTCCAGGTTATCCCACAATGGCTTGAGCGAACCGCCAGCGTTCTCGATGTCGTTGAAAACCGAGATGTGGCGCGTGCGGCCGATGAACACCGACCAGTGCTGGATGATGTAGACGCCGAGCGGCGCTACGCCGACGATTGCGCCAGCGGCCATAACCAATCCGCCTTCGACGATCTCGCGCCACTGCCGCCAGTGCGTGACCAGCCAGTAGAGGAGAAAAATGCCCACCACGAACGGCACGACGCGAAACGCGGTGTAGGTATTCATGCCCAGGGCCAGCATCAGTCCGGACCAGGCCCAATCACGGCGGCGGCCGTAGCGCACGGCGCGGATCAAGAAGAGGAAGAGCAGGCTTTCGACCAGCGGCACCATGATCAACTCGTAAACGATGCGGCTGAAGGTCAGGTGCCAGCGGCTGACCGCAAAGAGGGCCGTGGTCGGCAGAGCAATACGCCAATCGAACAGCTCACGCGCCAGGAAATAGAAGGCCAGCAGGCTTGCGGTAGCCACGATCGCCGAGACCAGGCGCATTTGCGTCACGCCCACGCCGGCCAGTTTGAACATCAGGGCAATCAGGTAGGTGAAGAGCGTGGCCTGACCTTCGTTCGTCTCGGCGTAGGGCGCGTAAGGCCGGCCGTTCAGCCACTTGAGCGCGTCCATGCCGTTGTTGCACTCGTCCGATTGGCAGCCGTTGGGGAAGGTGTTGATCTGGTAGACGCGCAAGAAGAACGCAACCGCGAGCAGAATGATCAGCGCCATGATTTCTGGCCTGACAAGCCACGTGCGCAGCACCACCGCAAACGGCCGCCGTGCGCGCGGCACCGCATCGGGCGTGGTCACGACCGGCGTCGGCGGCGCTTCCTCAGCAGAAGTTCTTTCGAGTGCGTCTGGCGGCTCAGCAGCGGCCGTTGTCGCTTCGACGCGAGCGGGCGCGACAGCCGGTGCGGGCAAGTCGCGTCCGTTGGGCCAGGCGCCGACGATGAAGAGAGGAATGCTGATGAGCCACAAGGTGAGCGGCAGCCCGGTGAACTGCAGATCGCCTGGCGGGGCCTGCCAGAAGAGCACGATCGCGACCGCCGCCAGCACGACGCTGAGGATCGTCAGGCCAAAAGCCCAGCGCGGCCAGCCCCGCTGCCCTCGTCGTTCGCCCAGGTCAGGCCAGGGCGCCAGCGAACGGGCCACCAACGCAAACATGATGCCCCCCAGTAGGAAGAGCAGCAGAGCATCTCGCCGCGGGTCGCCTTGCGGGCCGCGCAGCATAGAAACACCGAACAGCGCGATGACAAAAGCCAGTAGAATAATGCCGATTTTGCGCATATGACCAATCGCCGGGGGAGGAAAAAGGTGGTTATTGGGCAAACAGTGCGCCTATTTTAGCACAGAGTGACTCTGCTGCCAACCAGACTTAGGTGAGTCAAAATCAAACGCCGCATGCGTCCCATGCGCGGCGCCGGCACGGCAGCGTGAATCGCTGCGGGGGGCAGGCCGGGGTGCGGCGATTATTTCTCTTTGACAAGTCAGGTGACAGGTTGTAGACTCATGGCCGTGACGGAGCTACGATCGGGTTCGCGCCGGGCGCTGGGAGATGGCGCTCCCTGGGCGATTTGCTGCGCACGCGCAGACCTGTTGCAGAAGGGGGGAACGACGAGAGTCAATGGGACGGAAAGGCAAGGACCGATAATGCCGATCGCAAGAGACTTGAATACCAAACAGCGGGAAGAACTACTAAGCACATTGAAAGCGCGTTTGAGAAAAACATGAACCGCCACAGCAGTCTCGTATGGGCTAAAGTCCAAGCCAAGCTGGAAGCCAATCCTGAAAAACTGTGGTCGCTCCATGAAATGGAAAGAACCGGCGGTGAAATGGAGAACAGGTATGAGCGCGCTCTATTCCGATACGCATCCCCAAATCGAAGCCCTGCAAATCGAACTGATTCGGCGTATGCCGCCGTGGAAAAAAATCGCCGTTGTGGACAGCCTGAACGAGACCGTCAAAACGCTGGCGTTAGAGGGCGTCAGGCAGCGCCATCCCGAAGCCGCGCCCGAACAAATCCGCGGCCTGCTGGCGGAAACCATGCTCGGCGTCGAACTGGCGCGAAAGGTGTACGACTATGCAAGGTGAAACCACGCGAATCACACTGCTCGTCGCCCAGACGCTCGAACGCATCGATGTTAGGCGAATCTTTTTTCCTTATCTACGATCTTTCCAGTGACATATTTGTGCAGAATACTCGTAACCAACGTCTGATAAGGAATACCTTCTTCCAGTGCTTTTGCCTTCAGTGCTTCCACGTCGCGCTTAGAAATTCTTACGTTGATTCGATAGTTTTTGAGAGCTGTCTCAGATGCAGCTTGCATCAATCTTTCCTTCATTGAGGGCAGATTGGATACAGAAGTCCATTCATCATTTTCCAAAGAGTTGCTAATCTCTTTTTCTTCAGAAGTGTTCATTCTTCCTCTCCAGGTTAAAGTGCTTTGCATACTTTCTGCTTGGAAATAATGTCTTCAGAAAAAAGTCTCCATTCGCTTCTTCAACAAATGGAACGCAGATTGCGTAACCTTCTATTTCTACAATCAGAATTTTCTGATTTTGGTACTTCTCTTGGTTGGGGTGTTCAAGCACATCTAAGAGGTGGCCTTCTTCTATTGCTACTACAATTCTCTCGAAAGAAATCCCTCTTTCTGATTTCAAGAGTTCATTCTTTTCCTCATTCCAATTGAAACTCATTGACCAAGTATAGGTCAACGTGTGCCTTTTGTCAATTCCTTTGCATTCTTCCCGCCCGGAGGGCCCGCCTGACGGCGCGCTTCAGACGCACGCGGGGCGAAGCGAAGGGTGTTGCCTGCAAGCTGTGGTGGGCGCGTTTGCGTTGGGCACTGTATTCGCATCAGCACTTTCTCCGCCCCAGAAGAACATCCTATTTAGCCCGCTCCTCTGAAAAGAGAAGGAATTTTGAGAGCAGAGAAATAGTGACTATAATCATGGTCATAATGGTTTCGCTAGAAGAATTTGAAATCATTTACTCACCGATTATCAAACAACATCTCAAGACCATTGAGCCGAAATACTATTCCCTCATTCGTAAATCGCTGGAAACAGGGCTGCCATATCAGCCTGATGTTGAAGCAAAGAATCGTCGGCCTTTGAAACGTCCTGTTGTTTTCAGAGCAAACTGGGAGTTGCGCTTTGGTCCAGATAATCGCTTTCGAGCCTTTTATCAAGTTGAGCACGACAAAGCGCAAGTCATTTTATTGGCCATAGGCCAAAAAGTGGTCAATCGTCTCTTTATTGGAGGCGAGGAGGTCGAGATATGAGAATCGCATCAGTTGCGGACGTGAAAGCTAAATTTAGTGGCTATTTGAACGCGAGCAAACAAGGCCCGATTGTTGTTACTAAAAATGGCAGACCGGTAGCCATGCTATTGTCGGTCACAGACGAGGACGAGATCGAGCGGATGTTATTGGCATATTCACCTAAGTTTCAAGGCATCCTGGATCTTGCAGAACAACAAATACGCGAGGGGAAAGGAATCAACCACGAAGACTTCTGGCGAGAGATAGAAACTGAAACGCCAAAAGCCGACTAACATTGGGTTCAGCCGACGTTGCTCCGCTACGCGACTGAAGAAAAAGACCATGCTGGCCCAGCTCAGCCAATCGGCGCACATGCTGGCGTCTGTTGAGCTGCGCGCCCTGTACGCCCAGGCCAGCGAGACCGAAATCCCCCGCCGGTCGGTTAATTAGTGGGAGAAGAAACCGCCTGCAAAGTGTATGAAGAAATCAGCCATGCAAAATGAACCGCATACGCTCAGACCTTGAGGCCATCGAGAAAAACCCGGCTCTCTACGAGGAAAAAAACTTCGCCAGCCGCGTGGAAGCCATTGATCACATCGAGTTCAAGGTCATTGATCGGATTGAGGGACTGCTGCGCACGAGCCGCCCGTCAGCAGAACTAGTCCTATTGAAACAGGCTGCGGAGGGGGTCAAGCGCCAACTGGAAGCCATTGATGTGGCCTTGTTTCAACGGCTGCGCGCAGACATCCGCATGGGTGGCTGCACAGGGGCAACATTCAGGGGGCTGATTGATGACTACCTTGGGACTGATTCAGGTGGGAGCCAACCACAAGATGAGATCGGCTATGATAGCCTGGATGTCTTCATCAATGGATTGTTGCTGATCCAGGCTCTCCCGCAGGAGACAAAACCGAGAGAGCCAGAGATGGTGTATTATCAACAGACTCCAGCCAGAATCATTTTCGAGTTGGTAGAGAAAGCTCATCTCACGGAAGAAGATGTCTTCTACGATTTAGGGTCCGGGTTGGGTCACGTTCCCATCCTGGTGAATCTGCTCAGCGGCGCGACCGCCAAAGGCATCGAATTCGAGCCAGCCTACTGCGATTATGCGCGCGTGTGTGCGGCCGACCTCAACCTGTCACGCGTCGAGTTCATTAATGCCGACGCACGCACTGCGGATTACGCCCACGGAACGGTCTTCTTCATGTATACCCCCTTTGAGGGTCGCATGCTGAGATCGGAAGAGCGT
>CAZEPA010000217.1:0-7127 GCA_964513955.1 uncultured Anaerolineae bacterium
CCCGCTGCTCTTTTTGGCCGTCTTCTTCTTCTATCCTCTGTTCGAAATTCTGCGCGTCAGCCTGGCGCCGGACGGCCGGCTTGATCTGGAGCCCATCGCTGGCCTTCTGCGGCAGTCGTACTACGGTCGCGTGCTCTGGTTTACCACATGGCAGGCGATTGTGTCCACCCTCTTCACCCTGGTCTTGGGCTTACCTGCGGCGTATGTTTTTGCGCGCTACACGTTTCCGGGCAAAACCGTGCTGAGGGCGCTCAGTACGGTTCCCTTCGTCATGCCGACGGTGGTGGTAGCCGCGGCCTTCAGCGCCCTGCTTGGCCCCAACGGGGAAGTCAACCGCTGGCTGATGCACGCGTTTCATCTCAGTCAGCCGCCCGTGCAGATCCAGCAGACCATTTGGATGATCCTCGTGGTGCACGTCTTCTACAACGCCACCATTGTGCTGCGCATGGTCGGCGGCTTCTGGGCGAATGTAGACCCGCGGCTCGAACAAGCCGCAGCCGTTTTAGGGGCCAGCCGCCGGCGGGTTTTCCGGGAGATTACGCTGCCTTTGCTGCTGCCGTCGTTGACCGCGGCCAGCCTGCTGATTTTTCTCTTTTGCTTCACCAGTTTCGGCGTCATTTTGATCCTGGGCGGCCCCCGCTTTGCCACCCTGGAGGTCGAAATCTATCGCCAGGCGGTCAATCTCTTCCGCCTGCCAGTGGCCGCGGCGCTGGCGCTGGTGCAGATGGCAATCACCGTGGCTGTGATGATGGTCTACACGCGCGTGCAAGCGCGCATCACCACCGCGCTCAACTTCAAACCGCAGCAGGCCACGCAGCAGCGCATGACAAGTTGGCGTCAGTTTGTGGTCGTGGGGTTGGGCATCAGTCTCCTCTTTGCGCTGCTCTTGGCGCCCCTCGCGGCGTTGGTGGTTCGGTCCGTTAGCACGCCGAACGGCGTAAGCCTGGCTTACTACCAGGAGCTTTTCACCAACCGACGTCAGTCCATTCTCTTCGTCCCGCCGGTCGAGGCGCTGCGCAATTCGCTTCTCTTCGCCTGCGCGGCGCTGGCGCTGGCGCTGATCCTCGGCGTGCTCAGCGCCTATTTATTAGCCAGGCCGCGCCAGCGCGCCACGGCATGGCTCGATCCGCTCTTCATGCTGCCCCTCGGCACCTCCTCGGTCACCCTCGGTCTCGGTTTCCTGGTGGCCCTGGACTCGCCCCCGCTCAACCTGCGCGCCTCACCGCTGCTAATACCGCTGGCGCACACCCTGGTGGCGCTGCCGTTCGTCATTCGCAGCCTGCTGCCCGTGCTGCGCGGCATCCATCCGCACCTGCGTGAAGCCGCCGCAGTGCAAGGCGCCGCGCCCGACCGCGTCCGCCGCGAGGTTGACCTGCCGATCCTCGCGCCTGCGCTGATCGTCGGCGCAGTCTTTGCCTTCACCGTCTCCCTGGGCGAATTCGGCGCTACCGTACTCATCGCGCGGCCCCAAACACCGACCCTACCTCTGGCGATCTACCGCTTCCTGGGTCAGCCGGGCGCGCTGAATTACGGCCAGGCCCTGGCCGCCAGTAGCCTTCTCATGCTCGTCTGCGCAGTCGGCTTTATTCTGTTGGAACGGGTGCGGCGTGGAGAGACTGGGGAGTTTTAGGAGAGACTGGAGATCATGAAAGGGTGAAATGTCGGGTTGGGGATTGGAGGCTTGGGATTTTTGGTTGGAGCGTGGAATTCTGAGCTGGGGGTGCTGCACATGTTGATCGTGGATGGGGTGTCGAAGGCGTTTGGGGCGACGCCAGTGCTGCGAGAGGTGTCATTGACCGTGGCCGATGGCGAGATCGCCTGCCTGTTGGGACCAAGCGGCTGCGGAAAGACTACCTTGCTGCGCATCGTGGCCGGATTGGAGCAAGCGGATACGGGCACGGTCAGCTACGCGGGTCGCGACCTGACGCAGGTGGCCGTGCATCAGCGCGGTTTTGGGCTAATGTTCCAGGATTTTGCCCTCTTTCCTCATCGCAACGTCGCGGACAACATCGCCTTTGGCCTGCGTATGCAGGGCGCTGCGCCAGATCGCATCCGCCAACGCGTGGCTGAGATGCTGGCGTTGGTCAACCTGCGCGGCTTCGGTTTGCGCCGCGTGCATGAGCTGTCCGGCGGCGAACAGCAGCGGGTCGCGCTGGCGCGCAGCCTGGCCCCGCAGCCGCAGCTTCTCATGCTCGACGAGCCGCTGGGGTCGCTCGACCGCACCTTGCGCGCGGGCCTGCTGAGCGAGCTGCGCACCATCCTCAAGCGCGTGGGGCTGACGACGCTCTACGTCACCCATGATCAGCAAGAGGCCTTTGCCATTGCCGATCACATCTTGATCATGCGTGATGGGCAAATCGTCCAACGCGGCGCGCCCGAAGCGGTCTACCAGCAGCCCGCCAACCGCGGCGTGGCTCAGTTCCTGGGACTCAACAACCTGATCCCTGGACGTTGGGCCATTGGCCCCCAGGGCGCAGTGGTGCAGACAGACCTCGGGCCCTTGCAGCTTGCTCCGGCCCTGAACGATGCGGCGCAGCCGGGCCATGCGGTCATCGTGCTGATCCGGCCAGAAGCCGCGCGCGTGGCGGCAGACCGCGCGCCGGAGCCTAACCTAATCCACGGTCGGGTGGTGGGGCGCACGTTTCGCGGCAGCCATTTTGGCATTGAGTTTCAGGCCGATGGGTTAGCAACGCCTTTGCAGTTTGAACTACCGCTGGCCGACGTGAGCGCGGAAGGTGCGCCTCTCAGTCTGGCCCTGGCGCCTGCTGCACTCACGCTCATCTCGGCATAACCAGGGTGTAAGCCACAAGAACACTTGTGCTATTTTGACAACTCGCGTGGTTTCCTCTACAATACAGCTTGCTGTCACCGTGGCTACGGGGCCACGTTGGAATGAGCACAATACGAACGGAAAGGACACAGAACAATGTGGCAGAGAATCACGATCGTCGGTAACCTCGGTTCCGACCCCGAAATGCGATACACCCCCAGCGGCGTCCCCGTCACCAGTTTCAGCGTCGCCGTCAACCGCAAGGTCAAGCTGCAGGATGGCACGTTACAGGAAAAGACCACCTGGTTTCGTGTCACAGCCTGGCGACAATTGGCCGAAAACTGCAGTCAGTACCTGAGCAAGGGACGTCCGGTGTTGATTGAAGGCGAAGTAGAGGCCTCGGCCTATGCGGCGCAGGATGGTACGCCGCGAGCGTCATTGGAGTTAACCGCGCGCGATGTGCGCTTCCTCGGCGGCCGCAATGATGCGCCGGCGGCCGGCGTCTCCAGCGGCGCGCCTACGGGCGCGTACAATGCCCCGCCGCCGCGCGCCGCGCCGCGTCCAGCTGGCGCCGGCGCCCCAAGCAATTTTGGCCCACCCCCGCCCGAATTGCATGACGAAGAGATCCCATTCTGAGTGCAGCCGCGCACGGTTCCCCTGGCGCAAGCACGCCAGGGGGGACTGTGCGCAGACTCCATCAATCAAGACGATCTTCATCGGTTAGCGAGGAGTTCATCATGCCGGCCAATCGCCCACCTGGCCCACCAGAGCCAGCCCGCCAGTTGAACATCGAAGTGCCCAACAACCTGGATCTGGTGTATGCCAACTTTGCCATCATCAACCATTCGCCATCTGAGGTGATGATTGACTTTGGGCAGATGATGCCCAACGCGCCGCAGCAGGTGCGGGTGCGCGCCCGCATCATGCTGACGCCCATGAACGCCAAGCTGCTGCTGCGCGCCCTCAACGAAAACCTGGTCAACTACGAACGCCGCTTTGGCGAAATCAAAACCCCACACGACTTCGATCCCGGCCAGGGATTCCTGGGCGGGGTGCAGTGGAAAGTCGGCAATGAGCCGCCTGAGACATGAGCAAACGATGGACCGACTATGACAATCCATGGAAAGAGGCCCTCGAGCGCTATTTCCCGGAATTCATGGCATTCTTCTTTGCCGACGCAGACGCGGACATTGACTGGCGGCGCAAGTACGAATTCCTGGACAAGGAACTGCGGCAGGTAACGCGAGAGGCGGAGTTGGGTGCGCGGCGGGTAGATCATTTGGTGCGGGTGCACCGACAAGGCGGACAGGAGACGTGGGTGCTGGTGCATGTCGAGGTACAGGGTCAACCCGAACCGGACTTTGCAGAGCGCATGTATGTCTACAACTATCGCCTGTACGACCGGCATCACAGGCAGGTTGCCAGCCTGGCGGTGCTGGCGGATGACACGACGTCGTGGCGGCCGACGGTGTTTGCGTATGAACTGTGGGGCTGCGAAGTTGGCATCAAGTTTCCGGTGGTCAAGCTGCTCGATTACCGGGCGCGCTGGGACGAGATGGAGGCCAGCAGCAACCCCTTCGCGGTGATCGTCATGGCCCATCTCAAGTCGCTAGAGACGCAGCAGAATGACAACGAACGCTTGGCGGCCAAGGTGTGGTTGACGAAGCGTCTGTACCAGCGGGGCTATGAGAGACAAGATATCATCAATCTGTTTCGGTTCATAGATTGGGTGATCCAGCTGCCGGAAGGTCTGGATCAGATCTTTTGGCGAGAAGTAGCTGAAATCGAGGAGGCGCAGCAGATGCCATACATCACTAGTGTTGAGCGAATTGGAATGCAGAAAGGCCTGGAGCAAGGCATCCAGCAAGGCATCCAGCAAGGCATTCAGCAAGGCATTCAGCAAGGGACGCAACAAGGGATGCAACAGGGTCAGGCGGAGATGGTGTTGCGCGTGTTGAGCCGACGCTTCGATACCGTACCTGTTGACCTGGCTGGGGTCATTCATGACCTACCTAGCGCGCACCTGACAGTCCTGCTGGACGTCGCGTTGAGCGCGGAGGCGCTACCCGAAGTGGCGGCTTTCGTCAAAGTACTGGCCGCGGGTGACGGCAAGGGCAATCCACCACGGATGTGAGCGACATGGTCCGGCGTGCAGCAATTGGAAAAGCGCGCAAGATGACGTATAATGAGGATACAACCTCTTGGCGGGCGCACCTAGTAGCCACACGCACATAGAGGTTGCAGGTTTACCCGTGTCTATTCAGTCCCTCAAAGGAGAGCATTATGGCTGAAAGTGTGTACAAGGTCATCGAACTCATTGGCACGAGCACTGAGTCATGGGAGAAAGCCGCAGTCAACGCGGTCGAGACGGCTGCCAAGAGCCTGCGCGAACTGCGCATCGCCGAAGTCGTGCAGTTGGACATGCACCTGGACGATGGCAAGATCGTAGCCTATCGCGTCAAGCTGAAGGTGTCGTTCAAGTACGAATCGGGCGACTAAGCCAAAGATGGAATCGCCTGTCTGAATTTCCCCCAAAACCAAACGACGCACCTATAAAGGTGCGTCGTTTTTGGTCCAAAAATCAACCGATGCGATGCAACCGTATAAGCATCAGTTTTTACCTGGGCGTTTCTGCATGTTTGTATCAGGCCCAATACCAGGAAAATACCATTCCAAAAGCTGGTTACTGATCGTGACAGTAAACGGCAGGGTATGCGACAGAATGCCGCTGTTGGCAAGAAGAAAGCCCGGGTAGGAATCTGGCTCTATCGAAGAATCGCTTGCCAGCGTCAGGGTGAAGACTTCGCCAGGTCGCACAATGGCTGGAGTCGGCGCCAACATCAACTCGGCCGGCAATCCACTAATCGTTACGCTAATTGATTCTGCCCAACCTCCCTGCGCTTCGATGCTAACCCTGCGTTGCCTCGTTGTATCTGGGGGTAGCAACCAGGCGGTTGGCAATTGATTCAAGCCGAAATCAGGCGTGGGCGAGAAGCGCCAGATCTGACTAAATACCAACAGCCAGAGGTGGCCGTGAGGATCTACTTCCAGGGATGGGACGAAATGACTATCGAACGGCCAGGGGTAAACCATCGAACGGCCCTTAGAGTCGAAATACTCGAGCGTCTCTGATTGGGTGGAAGAATAACATCGGAGCCACAGTCCTCCGTCAGCAGTTGCCGCCCAGAGTTGATTGCGTCGGCTGGTTGAACGCAGCCATTCAGGATGATCGCGGAAGATTTCTCTCAACGGCCTGGTTTCACTTGTTCCATTAGCCATGACATATAGCATGTCGTCTCGCGACGGTTGGCAAACCCCGTAGTAGTTGCGACGAAAAACAAAGAGGGGACCCGCCGTCGAGGGTACGAGATCGCAAATGGACATGTTTTCGCTAACAATGCGCCAGCCAGAGCCTTCATAGCGGTAAAGTCCGGTACTGTCTCCGTACCAGGGGTGACCTTGTGCGTCTACCGCCACTATACCGTTGCTCTCACCGGTGAGTAACTCGTAGTGAGTCCAATCATCGTCCGCCGTAATCGTCGGTGTGCCGCCATCGTCAAGGCGGTACACGCCGTCGCCATCGCTCACAAACCATACATGACGTTCATCCTGGACAAAGATATTGATCAGGCGCTCGAAGTTGCCTGAAGGTCTGCCGCTGCGATACCATACGCCGTTGTGCAGGCGCAGCAACTCGTTGAAGGAGAACCAGTCACGCCAGCGCGTACCACTGGCAACCCAAATATCACCCGTTGCTCCGCCCGTCATGGCCGTCAGTTCCATCGCTTCCAGATCGGTATCTGCATACTGCCAGCGATCGTCCATCAATGAGAATGTTCCGCGATCATCGAGGCTTTGCAGCGCGCCATAGGTATTTGATCCACCTACCTCTGAGTGAATCCATGCTTTGCCATCCTCACCGACCGTGACGCCGTTGACCCAAAGGTGCGCTGGCAGGCCGCGAAGGTCAATGACATTGTTATTACCCATTTTGAACCACGCGGGCCGGCAGCCCAGACGCCGTCTGCGGTTGGCAAGAGCGCCCTGACCGGGCCTGAACGTCCAACGATCGGTAAGGAACTGCCCAGAGGCGCAACTCCTGCCCATTCGTTTCCATACGGGTTCGTGTCCCTTATGAATGCAATCCACACCCTATCATCCGATGCTACCGTGAGCATCTGCACAGAGCCGTGGAACGGAAAGGAAACGGGATGTGACAACCAATGATCGCTTTCCCAGGAAGCGATTCTATGCTGGTCGCTTTCAAGGATCCAAACTCGACCGTTGCTTTCTACATCAATCGAACGAGGTATCGAATCCGCATCTGAAAAAGACGGTCTCGTACCAACGGGCAGCC
>CAZEPA010000218.1:0-7123 GCA_964513955.1 uncultured Anaerolineae bacterium
GCGCGTGTCGGACCAGCGCACGAACTGGAGAAACCCGTAGTCTGGCGCTTCGGCGATACAGTCGAGCAGACCGCGCAGCGAGATGACGCCCGCGCTGATGATAAGGCAGACATACGCCAGGTAGTCCTGGTTGTCCGCGGTGAACCGATGGTAGCGCGGTTGATTCAGCTCTCGATACGCCTCTTCGAAGATGATCTGGTTGAATTTCTCTCCCAGCATCTCGATCATCGTTGCGCGCAGACCGGCCAGGCGCGCCTCGTCAATCACCTGGCTGTTGCGACCACGCGCGCCAATCACGGTTTTGTCCATGTCAATGACCAGCGCGGTCCGTTCGTCGCACAAAGCGCCTTGTTCCAGGATCGTGTGCGTCCAGCGGGCCAGGTCGTTCCAGCGACCGGCCACCATCACGTTATCTGCGCTCTGCTCCCAGGTGGAAGGGCCGGGTTTGTTTTCCTGGGCGCCGCTGCCGATGAATGCCCAGCCGCCCCAGCGTCCCTGGCGCCGAATGTTGCGAAACGCATCGCCGTCGGCCAGGGCGGTGTCTCCAAGAAACAGAAGTTCTTGAATCTCGCCGCGGGGTTTGTCAAGCTTGCGCGCGCGCCTGATGAGCCAAGACGCCGCGCGCGCGTAGTCTTCCTCGTGTTTGCGGGGAATGCGTCGGGAGGGGAGGTCCATGTCCATCCACGCCTCGCGCAGGCCGGGGATCCGCTTGTCCTGGATATTCAGGTTGCGGAATACGACCAGGTCGCCGGCAAAATCAGCTAAGGTTGCCGTTCCAAATGATTCCATTGAACAACTCCACAGCGATGCTAGGCGTGTTGCCACAACGGCAACTGCGTGGCCTGCAATGCTGCCTGCACGGGGGCAGCGATGGCACGTTCGCCAAAATACCCTTGCGCCACCATCAATTCGGCATTGAGTACGGAGCCGCCCGCCGCGCCGCGCAGCGTGTTGTGGCCAAGCAGTACGAATTTATAGCTCAATAATTCACACGGCCGCAAACGTCCCACGCTCGTGGTCATCCCGTTGCCGGCCAGGCGATCGCGACGTGGTTGAGGGCGGTCTGCCTCAGGGCGAACCACGATGAAGGGCGAGGGCGCGGTAGGCAGACGGAGCTGCTGCGGCAGGCCGCGGAAACTTTCCCAGGCCGTGATGATGTCTGCCTCGGTCGCGGGACGGTCGAGTTCAATTGAGACACATTCCAGGTGACCATCACGCGTGGGCACGCGATTGCAGTGGGCGCTGATCCTGAAATTGGCCGGCACAATGCTGTCTACCGCATAGGCGCCCAGCATCTTCAGCGGCTCTGTCTGCACTTTGTCCTCTTCGTTGCCGATATAAGGAATCACGTTGTCGGTGATATCAAGCGCCGAGACGCCAGGGTAGCCGGCGCCAGAGGTGGCTTGCATCGAAACCACAAAAACGCGGCGCAAACCGAAGGCATCGTACAGCGGCTTCAAGGCGCAGGTCAGATGCGTGGCCGTGCAGTTGGGGTTGGTAACGATGAAGCCAGGCCAGTCGCGTTGTTTGCGTTGGGCTTCGACGAGCGCGCTGTGCTCCGGGTTGACTTCAGGAATCAGCAAGGGCACATCGGCCATGGCGCGATGAGCGCCCGCATTGGAGAAGACAGCATAGCCGGCGGACGCCAACGTCGGCTCCAGGTCATGGGCGATGGCGTTGGGCAGAGCCGAAAAAAGGATTTCGCAGTTCATTCCTGGCTGGCCGTGCTGGAGTTCCATGTCACGCACGGTTTTGGGCATGGGCTCGTCCAGGTACCAATGACAGGCATCTGCATAGCGTTTGCCGGCCGAACGGTGCGAGGCGGCTAACACACTCAACTCGAACCACGGATGGTCGGCAAGAACCTGAACAAACCGTTGGCCGACGGCGCCGGTGGCGCCCAGAATGCCGACACGAATTTTGGCGGCTGCATGCGATTGATTGTCAACCACGTTCGATGATTCGCTCATGTCTACTCTCGTATGTTCTGCCGCGCAGGGCGACAGGTTTGTGCAAGGGATGATTGCAGTCGGTATCATACCCTTAGGAAGTACATACGTCAAGTTCTGGCGGGGAAACCAGGGAAGATTACAGGCTGAAGATGGCAGATGGGCGATGTCAGGAGCGGAATTGACTGAGAGGGAGGTATTTGCGGAGCATGTCGCTTCTGTTGCGCAGGGCAAGGCGAGCCGCGCGGGTCATGAAGCCGCCTACGATGCGCACGGGATGAACGACAAGCGCATACGCATAGGCATGCATCGTGCTGTCCAGGGCGTAGTTGGTTTTTTGCCACCGCACGCCAGGAAAAAGGCGCTGGCGCACCCAACTGAGGATGCCAGACCAGGAGTCAATCACGGCGACGTTGAGGACGCGGCCGGCATCTTCCTGGGACGGAGCCACGTCCACACTCAAAATCAGTTCCAGGTCAACCAGGCGCTGCAGCAGGCGTTGACGCCACGGCGGGGGCGCCAGGGCCTGTAAGGCCGAATCGGGAACAGCGGCGCCCAGCAAATCTCGCGCCAATTGCAGCGCCAGGAAAACGATGGCATGCGCGTGATAGGCATGCGCGCGCGCCGTCAATTCTTCCCAATGAATATGCTGGCCGTGGGCGGCTGTCATCCAGGCAATATCCACGTAACCCGGCAGTCCGGTGAAACCGTGGTGCATAGCGCGGTGCAGACAGAGGTGGAGTAGCATGTCTTCGATACACAGCTGAACGACCGGTTGATTCGCCACGGTCAGAGGCTGCGCGCGCAGCCACAGTGCATCGCTGTCCACCTTGAGCGGCGCAGTGAAGTTCCAGTGATGAACCAGGTTTTGGTGAAACTCGATGGCCAGGGTCTCGGTGTGCGTGCCTTTGGCAAACGAAAGCTCTCCATTGAAGAATTCATCGGCGATCTGCGCCGCAGCCGTCGTGGTGTGATAGCCAAGCCGCTGGAGCGTCTCACAGACCCGTGGTAGGTCCGCGGCATGCACCAGAATGTCAATGTCGGTCATCGGCCGCAGCCCTACGTCGGGGTAGGTAGTCTCCGCCAGAACAACGCCCTTGAGCAGCAGCGGAACCACGTCGTGACTGTGCAGCGCGGCCAGCACCGGTTCCAGTTCTGCGCTAAACAGCAATTGACGACGCACCGACGCATAGTATTCCTCGCTCAGATGCTGGCGCACCTCGGCCGGGGCCAAATCAAGCATTCCTTCATGGCGCAGCGTGTAGAAGAGCAAGGGCGCCAGGTTGGCCGACGTGGCCCGCGCAGAAAGGGCTGCCCAACCAGCGCCATCGAGGCCGTGCAAGCTGCTCAAGTCGTGCGGCGGCGGGCGGACGGCCATCAAGAGAGCATGGTCGGGCAGAGTAAGCGTTGTCAGTGAAAACATGGATCGAACCGCCTAGTCTCCGCCGGTTGGCTCGGCGTTGTGGTCCGCGATCGTGGTCTCAAGTTGAGACTGGAATTCATCCAGGGTGTTGGCGCGAATGATGGCTTCCAAGAGGCGCGGCAAGACGCTCACATCGCGCACCTGACGCAACCGGTATTCCAGCCGTTGATAGGTTTGAACCGGCGGGTTGAAACGAGCCGTCACCGCCGCCAACACGGCAGCGCGCAATCCTTCTTCGACTCCCTCGCGGCGCCCTTCTTCGACTCCCTCGCGGCGTCCTTCTTGACGTCCTTCGCCCACGCCCTTTTCCCAACTCTCCTGACGAATCCGACGCAGGTAGGGCGTGTCCAATAGTTCCATGTCAATCATGCGCTCGATCATTTTTAGCACCCCTTCGTCCCCAATCAGGTTGATCAATGCCGTCAACAACTCACTGCGCTGCTCGCCATCGGGGACAGCTTGAATTCGGCCAAGCACCGCAGGGACAATCCGCTCTGGTTCGGTCATGCGCATCTGCCCCACGAGCGCCAGCAGGGCCGGCTTGTCCATCTGTAACACAGCATCAGCTTCAAGTTCCCACAGGCGAATGACATCGTAGCGCCAGGCCAGGCTAGGCTGATCCATAAAATTGGTGAGGGCAAAGTCTCCTGTATCACCTGCGCCTGCACCTGCACCCACGTAGAGAACAACGCTCTGCAGGCTCAGGCTACCCTGCGGTGCGCGCCGGCCCCACTCGTGGCGGGCTGTGCGGCTCATGTAGTCCAGCATTCGCCAGGGCATAGGGGCTGCACTGCGCTTTCCCTGCAGCTCGATATGCAGCAGCCCCACATTGCCATCTTCGCTCACAGCCTCGAAGAGCAGATCACTCCGCTGCCGTGAGGCCGGCAGCTCGATAGTCAAGGTGCGCACGGAGCGTAGCCGCTTGCCCAGCAGCCATTCGGCGAAGGTTTCTTTGTAGGTCAGAATTAGGCTTTTGAGCGGATTATCAGTGTCGGTCACGGGAGTTACTCCTTGCTGTCTTCACCGCAGGCTGAAGTCTACCTCAGGCCTTACGCTGTGTCAAGCCGTCGCCAGAGAGCAGACATCTCAAGTAAACGAGGCGCAGCCCTCGCCCACGGCTGCGCCTCGTCAATTCTGTGATGCACTACACGACGCTGCTGCGCGTTGAGAAGTGATCTCAGGCGCGCGGCGCGACGTGGCGACGCTGGACCCACAGCAGGGCCAGGATCAGCAGTACGCCGCCAACTACCAACCCCAGGGTCATATCGGAACCACGGGCGCTGAAGCCGCCCAGCCCCACGGCCGTGGGCGCGGAGTAGGTAATCATGTAGGTCTCCGTGGTGTTTGTGCCCACGTTGACGCCGGTTGGCTCATAGCCGCCGCCGACCCACATGCGCCCACTGGTCGCATTGTCTACAATGAACGCGCCGGCATGGTTGCGCCGGGCCGTGTTGAGACTTGCGAAGGTCGTCCAGCTATCGCTGGCGCCATCATACAGAAAGCTGTCTGGTAATGCCGTCAGTGTCTGATCCCACTGGCCACAGCCAGCCAGCACAATTTTGCCTGCCAACGACCAGCCAGAGCTCGTGTCGAAGGCGAATGCACGCGACTCGTCGCAGCCCGGCGCGCCCGATGAGGGCAGCGGGATTGCGGCCTTGGCCTGCCACCCTGCGCCCAGGTTGGCCGGGTCCAGCATCAATACGTCAGCATAGGCCGTGAGAGAGGCGCCGTCGAAGGAGTCGCCGCCAATGGAATAGACCTTGCCGTTCAGCACAGCCCCGGCCTGGTAAGCGCCAGGCGCCGGCAGGTCCGGGCCAGCGGTCCAGCGGCTGCCAGCCGCCGCCATAGGGTTGAAAACCCACGTTTGGATGCTGGTGTAAGGCGCTGTGGTGCCGCCGCAGAAGCCTCCCCAGGCATAGCCCTTATTGCCTGTCACCGCCACGCCGCCGGGAAAGACCGCAGCGCCGTTCACGGTGCCGGCAAACGGGTCGGTCGCGATCACCGCGGTTGTATTGGTGTCGGGATAGTACACCTGAACGGTGGTTGTACATGCGCCACCGCTGTCACGACCGCCAAAGATATACAATCCCGTACCGTTGGCGTCGGTCAGCTTGGCGATGGTGTAGTTGGAGACGGGCACTGGCATATCTATGCCCGTGTCGCTCCAGGTGTCGAGAGCCACATCGTAGACCCAGATGCTGCCATCGGTCGTGCCGGCGCCGTCCGTACGGAAGCCCGGCAGATACATCTTGCCATTGTAGAACTCGGTGTCAAACCGTACAGCGATGGCCGGCAAGTTGGTGCTGCTGACCCACGGGCCGTCTGCCGGCGCGCTAGCCGACACACCCCAGGCAGCGGTCAGGGTCGCCAAGAGAGCACACAAGATGGTTAGGGTAATTAAGCGACGAGTACGTTTCACGAGAGTTGCTCCTTTCCCAAAGAACTTAGGCAGCCAGGGCGAGGTAAGCGAGGCGTCGGGCGGTGAGCTGCCCCAACCACCGCGGACGCAGGCCGGTCTTGGTACGTGCCAGAGCCAAACTCGAATGAAGAAGCGACCGGCCCCCAGAAGAAAAGGGACACAGATCAGGGGACTGCGGGGGTAGACATCAACCGAACACACGTAGGATACCACGAGGACACGCGCCTGTCAACAGCGATTCTATCCGACACTTGTTTGACTTTTTGTGTCAACCTGATAAGATTCAAGCATCCAGGCCAATGGTCAATGGCCGTTGTTTATGAACCGATGTTGGCAACCTGATTCTTACACATCAACAAGGAGGTTGATTCATGCTCGCTCCCTTTCGTAATGAACCGCTGACCGACTTTAGCAATCCGACCCAAATCAAGGCTTTTAAGGCCGCGCTGTCCACGGTGGAGTCGTGGCTAGGTCGCACCTATCCACTGGTGATTGGCGGCGAAAAGATCTACACGGATGAAACGTTCGACTCGCTCAACCCCGCCAACCCCAGCCAGGTGGTGGCCCGCTTTGCCCGCGCCACGCCAGAGCACGCCAACCGCGCGGTGGGAGTGGCGCACGACGCCTTCCACGAATGGCGCAAGGTGCCCTATGAGACGCGCGCCCGTTATCTGTTCAAGCTGGCGGAGCTGCTGCGCAAGCGTAAGCACGAATTCAGCGCCATCATGGTCTATGAAGTCGGCAAGAGTTGGCCCGAAGCGGATGCCGACACCGCGGAGACGATTGACTTCTGTGATTTCTACGCGCGTCAGATGCTGCGCCTGGGCGGCGCGCAACCGGTGGAACCATTTGCGGGTCGCGATGCCGAGCTGCGCTACATTCCATTGGGCGTGGGTGTGGTCATTCCGCCCTGGAACTTCCCGGGCGCGATCATGGCCGGCATGACGACCGCCAGCCTGGTCGCTGGTAACACCGTGGTGCTCAAGCCGGCCAGCACGTCGCCCTGGATTGCCTGGTTCCTCAGCGAAATGCTCTACGAAGACCTGCGCCTGCCACCCGGAGTGCTCAACTTCCTGCCCGGACCGGGCGGTAAGATGGGCGATGCACTGGTGGATCACCCATTGACGCGCTTCATCGCCTTCACCGGGTCGAAGGAGATCGGCCTGCGCATCTTCCAGCGCGCGGCGGTGCTGCAGCCGGGACAAAAATGGCTCAAGCGCACGCTGCTGGAGATGGGCGGCAAGGATGCCATCCTGGTGGATGAAACCGCCGACCTGGACGCGGCCGCGCAGGCCATCGTGGCGTCCGCCTTTGGCTTCCAGGGGCAAAAGT
>CAZEPA010000219.1:0-7079 GCA_964513955.1 uncultured Anaerolineae bacterium
GCAGCGGATCAGCCAGGCCCTGGCGTCAGCCGAACAGGCGCATGCCTGGGCGCCAGGCGCGGTGCGTTTGCTTGTCATCGTCGAGACGGCGCTCGGGGTCATGAACGTGCGCGAAATTGCCGGGGCGGATGAGCGCGTGGATGCGTTGATGTTCGGGGCTGAAGACCTGGCCGGCGACATCGGCGCCACGCGCACGGCGGAAGGCTGGGAAGTCTTCTATGCGCGCAGCGCGGTGGTGACAGCCGCGGCCGCTTATCGCCGGCAGGCGATTGACACTGTCTTCGTGGATTTGACGGATGTGGAGGGCTTGCGCCGCGAATGTGAGCGCGCCATGCAGATGGGGTACACCGGCAAGATGGCGATTCACCCGCGCCAGGTCGAAGTGATCAACGCCGCGTTCACGCCGTCTGCCGAGGCGGTGGCTCAGGCTCAGCGCCTGATCGAGGCTTACACCCAACAGCAGGCCGCGGGCGCCGGCGCTTTTGCCTATGAGGGCAAGATGGTGGACATGCCGCTGATCCGCGCTGCCGAGCACGTCCTGGCGCGCGCCGCGGTGCGTTAGGCTCGACTTCTTACACAAGGAGCAAAAAACCGCGAAGTCGCTAAGATCGCCAAGTCCCATTCGGTACTCTTGGCGGTCTTGGCGACTTCGCGGTTCCGTTTCCCTGTTTGGCTCCGGCTAGTTCCGGTTAGGGAATCCGCAGCTTCTGCCCCGGCCGAATGATACGCGGGTTTTTGATCTGATCCTTGTTGGCCTCGAACAGTTCCGGCCAGCGGTTGCCGTTGCCGTAGAAATGCGCGGCAATCTTATACAGACTATCGCCGGCCACCACCACGTAGATGCGATCGCTGCCGAGCACGCCGCGCGTCCCGGGCTGTTTGGGTTCGCCTCCCAGCGCCTCGCGGGCGCGGGCAGCCGCATCGGCCTTGGCCTTTTCGGCCTCGGTTTGCGCGCCGGCGGCTCGGGCGGCAGCCTCTGCTTCGAGCGCGGCCTTGGCGTCAGCCGCGGCCTGCGCCTTCGCAGCCGCTTCAGCTTGGGCCTCTGCCTCACGCCGGCGAGCTTCCATGTCCGCGGCGGCGCGCTCAGCCGCGGCCTTATCGGCGGCAGCTTTTTCAGCCGCGGCCTTGTCGGCGGCCGCCTTTTCAGCGGCAGCGCGCTCAGCAAATGCCTTCTCAACCGCAGCCTTGGCCGCAGCGGCGCGCTCAGCTGCGGCTTTTTCAGCGGCAGCGCGCTCAGCGGCAGCCTTGTCGGCAGCCACCCTGGCGGCGGCAGCGCGCTCGGCTTCGGCGGCTGCTGCTTTGACGTCTTGCAAGGCCTTTTCGGCCACAGCCATGGCCTCGTCATCCAGCTTGGACTGCTGCACCATGCCCCATAACTGCGTCAGCATTAAGGGGCCAGCGAGGACGCCGCCCAAGCCGCCGCTGTGCTGTCCAAAAACCCCAATGCCCGCGCTGACATCGGTGCCATCGCCCTTCGGCGCCAATTCCACATTGAGCGCGGTCTTGGTGCCCATCACCACCTTGAAGGTGTCGGCTTTGCTGATGCTGATATGCCAGCCTTTGTCGCTGCTTTGGGTCTGAACTTCAAAGCCCTTGGCCCGGAAATGATTGGCAACGGCCTGCGCGACAGGCGCCAAGTCCGCCACATGGACGGGAACCGTTTTTTGCGATTGGAAAACTCCCATAGTCTCTTTTTCTCCTGGTCTTTGACCGATGTATGATGCTGCTCAGAAGCACGAGTCTCGACGCATAACGATAGACAAAGGTTGGATGTGGCCGGTGCGCGATGATCTGATGAAGAAGCTGACCTGCGGGGCATCCGGTGCGCCTCAGCGGCCCTGAGCGCGCAAGTTCATCATACGCCCTTAACGCACATTTGTCAAAGGTAAGACAACCTCAATCGCTCATCGGTAGGCCGCTCCGCGTGTCTCGATCTGCTGCACGACGGCGACGGCGCGTGCGATCCCATCTTCGGCTTGGATCTTCGCCCCCAGAGTGGCCGCGCGACGACGCATCGTTTGATCTGTCACTGCCCGTTGAATGGCCTGCGCAAGTCTTTCAACCGTCAGTGTCTTGCGTGGAATAGGCTCTGGCCCAACTCCTAAGTCTGCGACACGCTGCCCCCAAAAGGGCTGATCAGCAAAGAAGGGAATTATCACAGAAGGCGCCCCGGCCCGGAGGCCATAGGCGGTTGTTCCCGCGCCGCCGTGATGGACGACGGCCGCGACGCGTGGGAAAAGCCAAGAAAAAGGGACCGAATCCACCATCAAAACGGAATCTGGCAAATCGGCCGCGTACAAACCGCTCCAGCCAGAGAGGATGATGGCCCGCTGTTGTGTGCGCGCCAGCGCCTGCAAGACGAGATCCGCGGTCTCTTTTGGTTTTCGACTGCTCATGCTCCCAAACCCGACGTAAACAGGCGGCGGACCGGCCTGCAGAAACGTCGTCAGGGCGGGAGGCGGAGCCCAATCGGCCGCCGAATCCAAAAACCAATAACCGGTGACATGCGTGTCCCGGTCCCAATCAGCCGCCGGGGGGATGACGGATGGGCTAAAACCATAGAGAATTGGGTTCTGGCGCAGGATGTCGGTCTCGTAGGGGCCCCAAAACGGGGCCGCGGGCAAGCCCAGCACGGTCGCACGCGCGAACCGATCGGCCGTCCGAAACCCTTGCCACATGACCTGTCGGGCAAGGTAATAAGACAAGGGATTCAGCGCGCCGCCGAACCACGACGGGAGCTTGGGGAAAAGAAAACTGGGATAGGCGCGCGTGGGCGTGAAGGGAATGTAATAGGCCTGCAGGAGCGGAAGGTGCAACTTCTCGGCCAGGGAGAGGCCAGCGAACAGGCCGCCAATGCCGGTGAGCACCATTTCCATACCTTGACAAGCTGCGAGACCCGTCTCTGCCAAAACAAGCGCGCCGCGCCGGGCTTCTTTCGCCATCTGCGACAGGACGGCCAGGAAATTGCCTTTTTCCAGCAGCTTGCGCATTTCTGCGCTTTGCGCAACATCCTGCACGCTGCCTTCGATGGGCCAACACTCCAGGCCATGCGACTTGGCCGCCGCATCGAAGTCTTGGTGGGTCACCAATCGTATCTCATGGCCGGCCTTTTGCAGACCCTTGCCCAAAGCCATGTAGGGTTCAACATCCCCACGACTTCCAAGCGCAATCACCGCAATGCGCATCAACAACACCTCGCTTTGGTGTGAGGGGCGCGACACGCGGTTATCAGTGATATGCCTTGAGGCCGATTCTGCATCTCGTCCATCTCGCAGTGTCTGAACAGACTGCCAGGCGATTGCCATCTTGTTGCCAGGCAGGAAAGAGATCAGGTATGTGCCTGAACGATTATGCCAGAAAACAGCCCCCTGTCAAAGCGGATGAGACTGGTTGGGTGATCTCTCTTCAGTCGTCCGCGTTGACGTCTGCGCCGATGACCCGGAAGCGGCGCGGCATGGGCAACAGAGATGGCGACTCGACAGCATCAAGTTGGTTGGGCGTCTGCCAGGCAGATCCGCCGTGCAGTTGAGCGGGCTGCGCCACGGGGTTCACGATGATCATCGGCTGCGCTTGCGGCGGCGGGCGCGACTCCAGCGGCGCCTGCGGCGTTGGCAAAGACCTCCGCATGAGCGAGGCGATCAGCAGGCTGGTGGGAATGCTGGCCGCCACGCCAACGACCACGCCAATCGCAACCGCCATAGACTCCGTGCTCATCCGCTGCCCGACCACGTACGCCAAGACGCCCGCAAAAACCAACAGCGTCAACGGAATCATCTTTTTCATTCGTTCCTCCCGAGATTGTCCACTACGACGGATAATGGTCCATGTTCACGGTGCGACATGTGATCGTCAATGTCTATCGTTGCGGCGTGGGGCCGCCCATGTTCAAAGCGCAATCAGTTGCCTGGCCTCGGTTGGGCTCCAGCGCCGCGAGCGCCGACCGCCTTCGCGCAGCGCGCCGACCAGGCGGCCCAGGGTGCCCTCGCCAATCCAGGCCGCTTGAAAGCGCACGGTCTGGCCCTTGGTCACGAGCAGGAAATCGCCTGCGCCGGTCAGTTTTTCCGCGCCAGAGCCGGCCAGGCCGGTTGCAATTTTCGCTTCTTCGGGGCTGGTAACACTGCCCACCAGACGCACGGGGAAATTGGCCTTGAGCAGCGGCCCCACGGCCGTGCTCGTCGGCTTCTGCGTACAGCACACGAGGTGAATGCCTGCCTCGCGCCCGCGCTGCGCCAGGCGCGTGAGCAGCCTCTCCACCTCCTTGCCGCCAGCCTGCACCAGATCGGCCAGCTCATCCACGGCCACCACCAGGCGCGGGGAATCCACCGGGCGCCGCAGCTGGCGCGCCAGGGCGTCACGCCGCTCCATTTCCGCGACCAAGTCACTCAGCACGCTGAGGACTTCTTTTTTGTCGGCCACGAGCGGCCGCAGCAGGTGCGGAAGCCCATCGAGGGGGCCAAAACCACGGCCTTTGGGGTCAATCAGCACCATCTGCAAAGCGCCCTGGCGATTGTGCATGGCGAGCGAAGAAAGCAGCGCGCGCGCCAGCGCAGTCTTGCCGCTGCCAGTCGTGCCAACGATCAGGACATGAGTCACATCGGGCGACGAAAGGCGCAGAAGGAGAGGCGTCTGTTCTTCGTCCACACCGAGGACGCCCGTGATGGGAGGAATGTTGGCGAGGCGGGCGCACAGCGGCACGAGTTCGATACGCGGTGCGGCCGCTTCACGCGCCACTTCGATGCTGATCTTGTCGCCATCGCGAAAGATGCGCGTCGAGCGAGCGCCCAACGCGAGGGCAATCTCTTCGGCCAGCGCGCCCACGCGGTTGATTCGTGTGCCCATGGGCGTCACCAAATCAAAACGCACAAAGCGGGCGGTAACAGTTCCCCCTGCCACCCGTCCGCCCACCTTATGGCTGGCCAACACCGCCTCGATGCGGTCTGCCTGCATGTCGAGTTTGCGCTGCATAGGATGATCCTCCTCCGACGCTCTGTGCGCCGCCTGCTTCCTGCCAGAAGCGGGCGCTGATGGAGGCTGGCCGTCACATCTGACGGTGCGCGGCCCCACCCAAACACCTGGTACAGTGGTAGGGCCGGCAGTAGGATCTTCTCTTCTGTGCGCAAAACCAACGATTGCCCTAATCGAACAAGTGTTCTTAGTATATCAGAACATTTGTTCTATGTCAAGATGTACGAATGACGAATTTGGCGGCGCATGGGCGGCTTGCGGGAAGGCGGGCCGGGCGGAAAATCATCACGCCAGGGGCGGGATCTCGAGGCGCAGCTGCGTCAGGAACTGGCGCATGAATGCGGTGCGCGGTCTGGCTTCTGCGCGGGCGCTCGCGGTGTGCATGAGATCGCCCAGCCGCAACA
This sequence comes from uncultured Anaerolineae bacterium, assembly GCA_964513955.1. GTDB lineage: Bacteria > Chloroflexota > Anaerolineae > SSC4 > Amarolineaceae > Amarolinea. The sequence goes on from CAZEPA010000219.1 coordinate 5,370, forward strand.
GCTTGACGTAGAAGTGGTCGAGGACGACGGTCGAATCGTCCGGCGGCCGCTGGTCTGGGAAGGGCTGCGCGCTGTCATACAGCGGCTTGCGCTGCGCCCCCCCCAACAGCAGGCAGCGGGCAATCCCGATGGCGCCGATGGCGTCCAGGCGGTCGGCATCCTGCACGACCATCGCCTCCAGAGTGTCTGGTGCGATGCCCGCTGAAAAGCTGTGTGCGGCAATGGCGTGTTCGATGGCTGGAATCAAAGACGGCGGGTAGCCGCTGCCGCGTAGGAACTCGCCGGCGGCCGCGGCCGCCAGGGTGGAGGCGCGGCCGCGCTGCGGCGACGACTTCGGCAGCAGGACGCAGTCATGCAGCCAGGCCGCAGGCAGGACGATCTCCAGGGATGCGCCCTCGGCCACGGCCAGTCTGCGCGCTAGTACAACCACCCTGCGCACATGCTCCACATCGTGCGCAGGGTCGGCGTCGGCCAGGCGCGGGCGCAAGAACTCGAGGCAGCGAACGGCCCAGAGGGTTTCATCAAATGGTGGTGTTGGCGAATTCATGGGTCCGGTATAGCACGAAAAGATGAGAGATGACAGATGAAACCTTACAGAGTGGAGGTGGCAACCGCAGCGGCGTGCAGTCATACGCTGGCGATTGGCTGAATCGTTCGTTCTCAGGTAAAATCTCTGGGTCTGTGCGTTTTGAAGGCAGCATCCCCGAATTCTTTGCCCACCGTGAACCCGGCGACTCCGGGTGCGCGGCCAAGCAGAAGGCGTTGGCATTGGTTGTGGAAGAACTCCATGGTACATCCCGGGCATCTTTAATTCAGGTGCTGCGTAATCGCGGCTTTTCACGCCTGTGGGCGGCCCAAGCGATCTCCCTGACGGCGCAATCCATGGTCAATTTTGCCGTCATCGTGCTGACCGAGCGGGTCACGCAGCGGTCTTTGTTTACCAGCCTGGCCATCCTATCCTTTGTGGTCCCGCCCGTGCTTGTCGGCGCCTTTGCCGGCGTGGTGGTGGATCGCTCGAACAAGCCTTTCATGCTGTGGATCACCAACCTCCTGCGCACGGGGCTGATGATCGGCTATTTTCTATTCGATCGTGACTGGTCGCCGGTGGTCTTGCTCTCTGGAATTTTCCTGATCACGGCGCTGTTTGCCGCCGTCTCGCAGTTCTTCGGCCCAGCCGAAGCTGCCACGATTCCGTTGTTGGTGCCGCGTCATCAACTCCTGTCGGCCAATGCGCTCTTCGCCACAACTTACAACGCATCTCTGGTCGTTGGGATGGCGATTCTTGGCCCGCTCCTGGTGACATTCCTCGGCCTGCGGCGTTTATGGCTTTTCATTGCGGTCTTGTACGGTCTGTGCACCATCCTGGTGGCGCGCCTGCCATCGGGCGATCGCAGCCAGGAACGCCCCCTGCGCGCCATTCTGCGCGAGTCCACCGATGGCCTGGCCGCCACCTTCTATCGCGAGTTCTGGCTGCCGGTGCGCGAGGGCTGGTCCTTCATGGCTAATTATCCGCCGGTGCGCATGGCCACCATTAACCTATCGCTTGCCTCTACCATTCTACTGGTGGTGGCGACGCTAGGCCCAGGCTTTGTCAGCCGGGTGCTCGGCCGCAACCCGGAGGACGTCAGCTTCCTGCTGCTGCCAGCCAGCCTGGGCATGGTGTTGGGCATTGTGCTGGTGGGCCGCGTCGTGCGCCGCACCGGCCCTTCA
>CAZEPA010000220.1:0-7070 GCA_964513955.1 uncultured Anaerolineae bacterium
TGGTTCTACATACTAGTGTCATTATACCGCATAGCTAACTGCTTCTCCAACCTGGACAAGATCAGCAAGCCTGATCGGCCTCCCGCCGATGCGCGATGTGCAGCGGCTGCGAGAGCAGGTCATCGCTGAGTGCGGAGAGGGAGCGGATATCGTGTTGCGCAGTGAGAAAGCCGCGCTCGCGTTCGGCCGGATTCTCCACCGCGCCATTGGCGAGCGCCTCCCCGCTGGCGCGTATCGAGGCCAAGGGGGGCCGCACGGCGCCCTGAACCTGGGGTGTGGTGCAAAGTTTTTGCATCGGCAGGCTTGGCTGGGGACTCGAAGCGCGCCCGGCCTACGGGCATGTGTCGCCAACGATGATTGGCTGGCGGGCGCCAGGGCTGGCCGGATATTGCATCTGGGGTATACGCTTGTCAGATAGGCCAAATGCTCCTCCAAGTCGGCTACTTCCGGCTTTGCGGCAGCCAAGCGCGCCACTTCGGCCACGACGGCGGGTCACGGGATCGGTGTGGCCGACCGTCGTGATGCGCACCGTGGGCAACGCCAGTCGGCATCTATAGTGGGGGCAGTGCCTTGCGCCTGCCCTGGACGACCGCAAGGGATCGCCCCTACTAACGGCGCGCATCAGGCATTGGGACGCTGGGCGATGTTTGTTGCAGCAAGGCTTCTACGCCGGGCCGTGTCAATTGCAGGTACATGTCGTTGATCCGCTCGGCAGGATAGGGCAGATCATTGTCGAGCCACCACGTCAGCAGCGCCATGAACGAGCTGACCAGGTAGTACGCCAGCACATCCACGGGCACCCGCTCGTTTTGCTTGGTAGACATTCTTGGTTTCAGGTGGTCGCGGACAACCGTGAACAGATAACTGTGGATGTGCGTCAGCACGATGCTGCCGCCCTGTTTCCCCAGCATCGCCTGGTAAAGCCGGCGCTCGCTTTGCGCGTGCTGAAATAGCAGCAGGCTGAGGTTCCACGGGCTTTCGGCGTTGACCGCTCGGCCGGTCAGATGCCGCTCGAACTGCGCCTGCAAGGTCTCAAACCCGCTGAGCAGTAGCTCCTCCTTATCGCAGTAATGCGCATAGAACGTGGACCGGCCGACGTTGGCCTGGTCGAGCACGTCCTGCACGGTCACCGCAGCGTACCCCTTTTTCAGAATCAGCGCCACCAGCGCCTCGCGCAGGAGTTGGCGCGTGCGCTGAACACGCCGGTCCGGTACCTTCTCTCCCATCGTCCTACCTCCAACATTCCGAACAAAATGCGCTGTTGTGTTCGTTATGGGACATTTCAGCCAGATTGACTGTTGACAAACGTCAAGCGAGCTCGTATAACAGTTATCGTACATGGTGTTCGTAAACATACACAGTGTACACCGTACCGAACCCAAAGTCAAGGAGTGGCTGAACATGTTTGATCAACTGGCAAACTATCATCGCGCCAAGTCAGAGACACTGCCCGCGAGTGTGAGTCGTCTCATCGACTTGCGCGGGGTCACCAAAGCCTACGATGTCGGCGCAGGCGAATTCCTGGCGCTCAAAGGGATTGACATGCAGGTGGATGCAGGTGAGTTCGTCGCCGTGGTTGGCAAGTCAGGGAGTGGGAAATCCACGTTGATCAACATGATCACCGGCATCGACACCCCGACTTCCGGCGAAGTGTTCGTCGCGTCTGCGCCGATCCATGCCCTCAATCAGGAGCAACTTGCGGTTTGGCGCGGTAAGAACGTAGGCGTTGTCTTTCAGTTCTTTCAATTGCTCCCCACATTGACTGTGGCTGAAAATGTCGTATTGCCGATGGATTTCTGCAACGTGTATCCCGTGCGCGAACGCCGAGAACGTGCCAGCGCCCTGCTGGACAAAGTTGGCATCAGGGAACAAGCCGGCAAACTCCCGTCCAACTTGTCAGGCGGACAGCAACAGCGCGCAGCAATCGCACGCGCGCTGGCAAACAATCCTCCCCTGCTGGTCGCCGACGAACCGACCGGCAACCTTGATTCCCATACTGCGGAAGCGGTCATGCAATTGTTCGCAGACCTTGCCGCGGAGGGCAAGACCGTGGTGATGGTAACGCATGAGCGCGACCTTCGCCGCTATTTTACGCGCACCATCTTGCTGTCTGATGGTGAAGTCGTGAAAGACGCTGGAGGCAAAAATGCTTAGTCCACGCTGGAGGAAAATCCTGCGCGACCTGCAGGCCGCGCGCGGCCGTATGGTGATGATTGTGCTCGCCATCGCCGTCAGCATCTTTGCCGTGGGAACCATCCTGACCGCATACACCATCATGACCCGCGAGATCAGCCGAAACTATCTCGGCACGAACCCCGCCTCGGCTTTTTTGGCAATGGATCGGGTGGATGATTCAGTCGTCGCAGCCGTCAAACAACAGCCGGGCATCATTGACGCGGAAGCCGGTTCATGGGTCATGGCTCGAGTCGAGATCGAACCCAATGAATGGCGGCCTTTGTTGCTGTTCGTCATCGAGGATTTCGACACGTTGCGTATCAACAGGTTTTCGCCTGAAGCCGGTTCCTGGCCTCCGCCGGCGCAAACCATTTTGCTCGAACGGGAAGCCTTGAAATTCATCAAGGCAAATGCCGGCGATGTGATCAATGTCCAGACTCCCAACGGTCAAATGCAAGCGATGACGATTTCGGGTTCCACCCACGACCCAAGCCTCGCGCCGGCCTGGCAGGAACAAATGGCTTACGGCTATATCACCCCGGAGACACTGGCCTGGCTTGGCGAAGGCAACACGTTACACATCCTCAAAGTGATTGTCAAGGATCAGGCACAGGGCCGAGCTACGGTCGAGGCAACCACCAGTAATTTGGCACAGTGGCTGAAAGGGCAGGGGCACGTCGTCGGCGAGATCCGCATTCCGCCTCCGCTGATGCACCCCCATCAAACGCAGATGAATAGCGTTATGCAGACTCTGTTGATCTTTAGCCTGCTGGCTTTGGGTTTGAGCGGCATCCTGACTGCCTCCATCATCGGCGGCATGCTCGCACAACAGACCCGCCAGATCGGCATGATGAAAGCGATTGGGGCGCGCTCGATCCAGATCACCAGCCTCTACGCGACGCTGATACTATTCCTGGGCTTGGTGGCGATTGCACTCGCCTTGCCCTTCAGTGTTTTGGTAGGGCGCGCTTCCGCGAGCATGATCGCTCAGATCTTGAACCTCGCCATTTATGCCGATTCCATCCCGGCCTGGGTCTTTGGGGTGGCGGTGTTGATGGGGACGCTTGTCCCTCTGCTGGTGGCGTTGGAACCCATTCAGCGAACGGCTCGTATGACAGTGCGCGAGACCCTCAGCGACTATGGCACGACGCGGGAAACATTCGGTGCGCGTGGACTGGATAGCTGGCTCGGCAGAATCCGCGGCATCGACAACACGCTGCTCCTCGCGCTCCGCAACACGTTCCGGCGCCGAGGCCGTTTGCTGCTGACACTTGGGCTCCTCGCCGCGGCGGGTGGCATGTTCATGACGGGCATCAATGTCAAGACAGCCTGGGACAGTTTTCTCACGGAAGCCACCGCCATGCGCCACTACGATCTGGAGTTGCGCTTCAACGCCCCGCAATCTGAACAAAAGGTGTTTGCGGAAATAGCCCGCATCACCGGCGTGCAGAAAAGCGAGACCTGGAATCTCACGTCGGCTGCCGTGAGTCGTGCGGATGGTCTGGATATCGTGCGCACATATCCCGATGGCGGCCATGGCAGCCTGATGCTGCGGTCGGCTCCTCCTGAAAGCAAATTCATGGAGTCGGCGATCCTGAGTGGGCGCTGGCTTCAGGCTGGCGATACCGATGGCGCGGTGCTCAACCACATGGCTGCCACGTTTTTCCCGAATGTGAAAGTCGGCGACACCATCCGCCTGACCGTCCAGGATCGCACGGCCGCTGTGCGCGTGGTTGGGATCGTGCGGCAAAACCTGACGCCGGCCGCGATCTGGGTCACTTCGGATACTTACGCCAAGGCGACCGGGCAGGCTGAGCAATTCACTAACGCCGTGCGCATCAGCCTGAAAGGGCATGACCCTAGCAGGATCAGTATCGTCGCTGGAGAAATCGAACGTGCGTTGGCAGCAGAGAACATCAGTACGAAAGTTGTCATCTCGGAGACGATGCTGGAATCTGCGACCAGTGGGCACGTCTACATCTTCATCTTCTCGTTGCTCACAATGTCGCTGGTGATGGCGCTGGTCGGCGCGCTGGGGCTGATGTCCAGCATGGGAACGAGCGTCATCGAGCGCACCCGGGAATTCGGCATCATGCGCACCATTGGGGCGAAATCGGCCATTATCCTGCGCAACGTCATCAGTGAAGGGGTCGTCATCGGCCTGATGAGTTGGGTGATCGCCATTGCAATTTCACTCCCACTGTCGTATGTGATCGGCTACCTGGTCGGTATGAATTCCTTCTTTGTGCCGCTCAACTTGATCGTGTCGCCGATGGCTCTTGTGATCTGGCTTGGGGTGATCGTAGTTGGTTCAATTGTATCCAGCACCTACCCTGCCCGGCAGGCCTCGCGGCTCACCGTTCGGGAAACGCTTGCATATGTCTAGAAAGGAGACAACCTCATGAATGTGAAGAAGACAGAAGCCGGGGATACAAAACCTGGCAGTGCTGTGTGGATCACAGCCGTAGTTGTGGTCGTTAGCTTGATCATCGTCGCGCTCGTGCTGGCGAGCAGAAACATCAATTTTGCAGACCTGATGATTAAGCTGCACGGTGGTTAAGTTCACGACGTCGCGTCGGGCTGAGACCGCAACGTTCGCGCGCGATGAGTGCCGAGAAGAAACGCAAAAAAGGACAGGAAAATGCTAAGAAAAATCGTCGGAACAACCCTGGTTATTGTGGGGAGCGTGGGTATTGTCCTGCTACTCACCTACGGCGGTCCGATTCTCCCGCATATTATTGGCCCGATTATTGGTCTGCTGGTGGGAGTGGTTCTCCTGACATTCAGGGGAAACGCCAATTGATTCCGCTCATCAGCGGGGCTTGCCGGCGCGCCGTTTATCCTACTCGTCGCGCTCAAAGTGCTCGTATTCGTCTGGATCTGGCTGGCGCGCTGAGCGAGGCTGCCGATGCTCGCGACGCGGATCCACCGGAACGTGGATTACGGAGTGGGATGCAGTCCGCCCTTACACTGTGAAAGGTGGGATGGCTGCCAGCCACTACTGCCCACGGGCAGATGGCATAGAGCACGAAAGTAGTGAAGGAGAACGGACAAGTATGGCACAGCTTGATCGCATGAAGGATAACCCATGGGTTCTCAAGACCCCTCCGGGAACCTCAGAGTACACGATGCACATCGCTGAGCGCGACGGAACACGCGTCCTCGTCTGTACCGTTGGCACGACGACCCTCTACTACGACGCCCGCTGCGTGGACGATCTGTACGCGATGCTGAAGGCGGCCGGCGACTGGGTGGAGCTGGGCGGCGCGGACGAGCAGAAGCCCGCCAAGGCAGGGACGGTCGAGGCTTGGGGGCGCTCGCCCGATAACCCCATCGGTGGTTGGTACGGCCTGAAGAAGGGGTTGCGCGGGCGCTTCGGCGTCTATCTCCCACCGCTGATGGAAGCACTCGGGCTTTGCGAGCTTGAGCATAACCCAAAGGGCAACCGCATGCGGTCCAGGTAGGGGGAGGCAAGGCTGATGCAATCGGACGCCACTTCGGTTGCCCAATACCTGGCCGAACTCCCCGCCGACCGGCGGGACGCGCTCGAGGCGGTGCGCCAGATCATTTTGGCCAACCTGCCGGTTGCTTACAAGGAGGCAGACCATGCAGGCAGTGGAGAACGCCGTTGATATTGACTCGTTTTGGGAGTACGGTGATCCCGTTGGCAGCGAAGCGCGTTTTCGCGCCGCCCTGAGTTCGGCGCAAGGTGACGCTCGCCTCGAACTCCTCACCCAAATCGCCCGAACCTACTCGCTGCGGGGACGTTTTGATGAAGCCCAAGCGCTGTTGGACAATGTGGAGGGGCAGCTCGCCGCCGCAGGAGCGCCTGTGCGCGTGCGGTACTTGCTTGAGCGCGGCCGAACACTTATTTCCAAAGGCGAGCGGGAAAACGCACGGGTGCTCTTCTGCGAAGCATGGGAGCAGGCGCAGGCGGCTCGTTCGGAGGGCCTTGCTGTTGATGCCGCCCACATGGTAGCCATCACCTATTCCGGTTCGCCGGAGGCCGTTGCCTGGTGCCAGCGCGGTTTGGCTATTGCGCGTGACTCCCACGACCGCAAAGCGCGTGCATTGATCCCGGCGATGCTCAACAACAGCGCGTGGGACTTGCACGACTTGGGGCGCTTTGCTGAGGCCTTGCCGTTGTTTGAGGAAGCGCAGGCCGAGTGGGTTGCGCGCGACAAGCCCGAACAGATCCGGATCGCAAAATGGTCGGTCGCGCGTTGCCTTCGTTCACTTGGGCGTTTCGACCAGGCGCTCGCCATCCAGCGTGCCCTCGAAGCCGAGCACACGGCGGTGGGCTCAGTGGATGGGTATGTGTTTGAGGAGATTGCAGAAAACCTTGCTGCGATCGGTAAGATGGATGAGGCGCGGCGCTACTTTGAGAGAACTTCCGCCGAACTCAGCAAATCGGGTATTTGAAGTCGCCATGCAGGCCGAAAGTCCCGGCGCCTTCCCGGATCACTTCGGCTGGTCGCCGACACCGCTTCCCTGTACGAGATGCGCTCGAAGTAGATACAGACCCTAATAATGGACCACATCGCGCCACAGTCCAGCGGCAGGTCGTTCAGCAGGATCACCACCACGCGCTGCTGCCCGGCAAGCGGCCCGTGCTTTGGCGCAGCGTACGAGGCCGTGGCCCGTAGTCTGTACGGGCAGAATGGCGGGGCAACAACTGAATGGTGGGAAGGCGCAGCGGTTCGTACGATAGCACGCCCGTTCGACCCAGGGAAATTATGAGGCGCCCGCAGCGCCTATCTTTGGGCCAGCCGGAAGGCAGATGCAGAACTCACCCACAGCCCCACAGCCGAGCGCGTTTCCCAAATAAACTGCTTTGTGCTAAACTGGCTGCCTGAAAAGGCTCTTGCTTATAGCCCCATGGTGTTCTTTCATCC
>CAZEPA010000221.1:0-7068 GCA_964513955.1 uncultured Anaerolineae bacterium
CCATTCCGCGCGTGGTTTCGAGCGGCAGACAGAGGGTCTGACCGGCCCGCAGCCAGTAGGGCGAGTGCAGCCGATTGATCTGGGCGAGCGTCTGCACGCTGACGCCGTTGGCGCGAGCAATGGCGGAAAGCGTGTCGCCGGGTTGAACCGTATAGACCGCGGCGCAGCCTCCAGCCTGGGTGGGCGCAGGGGAGGTCAGCAGAAGCCACGCCAGCGTGACGAGCGCCAGTGCAAACAGAAGACGCACAAAGGTCGAACGAACTGACGCAGACATAGAAGTATCCTCCCGTAACGAACGCCTCAGGGCATAGCCGTAATCGTGGCCGTGAAGGCGCTGGCTCCCCGCACGAGCACGCCGTAGTAGCCGGGTGCCAGGGCCCCGTTCGAGGTCACGCGGGTGTTGCCATTGGCAGGGGTGGTGGGCTGTTGGCGCACATTCAGTTCCAACGACCAAAGCACCAGCGCCTGAGTTGACGGGCTGGTAAGATCAATCTGCACGGTGCTCCTCGTCAACAAGTAGAAGGGAAGCACACAGGCGTCGGGCTGAACCGGCATACCCGGTAGGGGGATGGTGATAACGGCCGGCTGCGTAGGCTGGACGCGCGGAATGTCCGCCAGGGCCAGGGGTTGCTGCGTGTCCTGCGGGCTAAACGAGGCCCCGTTGTGTCCCCACAGGCCGTGCAGCACACTGCCAGCCATCAAGCCGCCGTTCGTCTGGGCGAGCGCAGTCAGCGCAGCCTGTGCGGGCAGATCGCCGGGCAGTTTCTGCCACGTCCACCCGCCATTTGTCTTCTCGCCAACGAAGACGCCCGTGGTGGCGCCAACGCAGAGACGCAGAGGCGGCCCGGCAACTACGGCCAGACTGAGAACGGCGCCATCGCCGAACTGACCTGGCGCGGCCACCTGGGACTGGCTGATATTGTCAACCGCATCCAGTGCACATTCCCAGATCCCGACTGTGCCCGTGCCGACGAACACTTCTTTCTCATGCGCGGCCACGCAGAGAACCATGTCTTTCCACTCGTGCTGCATCTCCACGTTGAGCCAGCCAGTTTCGGGGGAGGGTCTGCGCACTTGTAGGGCGGTGAAACCTGCCACATAATAGACCTCTTGACCGGCCGCGTCCAGACCGATGTCAACATCGAACGCCATGTCGGAAAAGGATGTGGAAGGCGAGCCTACAGCCGGGTTGACGGTCGACCAGGTCGGCGGTGAGGTCGTGGTATCGGCCATCCACAGGCCATGCGCAGTGGCTGCAAAAATCTTACCAGGGGCGCGTGCAGCCAATGCCAGTGGTCGCGCGGTAGTCGCCAAATCCCCAATCATCTCCCAAGATATTGAGTGGTCCGGGTTGGTTTTACGGCGATAAACGCCGGCCGCCGTGGCGGCATAGGTTGTCGCGCCGTCGGACAGCAGATCGGTGACGCCGGTCAAGGGGTGACCAACGTCGTCGGTCTCTGCCGTCCAGGCGCCATTGGCGGCCATGCGTTTGACGCCATCGGCCGTGGCCACAAGCCAGTCGGCGCCGACGGGCGTCAGAGCCTGGATGCGCGGTTCGGGCACCAGGCCGCGAGAGGCAAATAGGGGCCGCAGCGCGCTGCTCAGGTAGGTGTCTGTCCGCCGCGCGGCGGCCTCAATGAAGCCCTCAGCAACGCCCTCGAAACTGATCACCGCACCCACGGCGTGCAGGTAGGCTTCCAAGGCCATTTGGTCAATGCGTACGCTCAAGTCGCCGCCCAAGAGTTGGCGCACGTCCCACAACGTGCGCGCCCACACCATGCCCGCGTCGTATACAGCCAGGCCGCTGATGCGCGGTTGAGGATAAAGCCAGGGCGCCGCCATGAGGTCTTCGCCTACCTTGCTGGCTTGATGATCCAGGGTCCATCGGTCCTGCCAATCCGCGGCGCGATAGGCGGCCGCAGCCCAGGGTTCAGGCGGGGTCAGCTGTTGGCCGACAGCCTTTGCGCGCGCGAAGTAGTTGGCATAGCCCTCGGTCAGCGAGCGAGCGAAAGGCGGGGTCTCGATTTGGTTGGTGAACGGCTCGGAGTTGAGCTGCCACATCAGACCGTGGGTTACTTCGTGATATACCAGCTCTGGGTCGTGCGCCGGCCCGAAAACCTGTTGGACAGTGCCATCCGGCAACGTGATCCTTAGACCGTTGATTCCCTGCTGAATCTGGAAGGTGATCTGCCGGGTGACAGGATCGAAGCCCATCTCTAGATCAGGGCCGGGCAGATTGACGACGGCCTTGAGCCGCCGCGCAGCATCATGCAGGCGGCTGGCGTCCGCGCCAAGCTGGATGAAGCTAGACCGCAGGCGATCGCCGTGGATCGCGACGTTGGAAGCGTCGAAGCGCGGGCCTGTGGTAGTGGTATCAGGGATGGGCCAACTGATGGGCGTATGTTGACCATTGGCCTGATACTGAGCCAGTTCCATGAAATCTGCGCACGGGTTGGCTGTCAGATTTTGGGTGATACTGGGGTTGCCGCCGGCCGCCGCTTCAGCGGATGATCCATAAGCTTTGGCATGGCAAGTCAAGTTGCGGGGCAGTCCGAGCGGTTCGCCGCGGACGGCGTCAACGAAGAGACTCCAGGTCATGACGTCGTCAGGCGAGGTAAGCCAGACCTCGTAGGCCAGGCGGAAATCGCCGCGGAAGGGCAGGATGAAGAGCGTAGAGCCATAATAGGGATTGGCTTGGGCCTTCCATGCCGGAGATTGAGGCAGTTGTAGATCGTCAGTCCAACGTTTCATCTCAGCCAGGGCGATGCTTTCGGCCATCTCCTGCGATTGTGGCGCGCCGAGGTCTAGCCCGGCAGGCACAGGCAGATAGGTAGAGGTCAGCGAAGCGCGATGGTCGTCCTGCGCAGTATGAACGGTAATCTGCGCGCCGTAGACGGGTAGGCTCTGATGCATCTGCTGATGGCGCACATGATAGCTTGGTTGTTGGGGAGTGGTGAACAGGGGATCCACAGCCTTATCGAATGTGGGCGCGTCCCAGAGGCGTTGGGCGGCGGCCTTATCGTCGTCGAGCGGCTGGTAAAGAGCCACGATGTCCACTTTTTCGGGTGCGGTCTCGAACAAGGCTTTGTCGTACGATTGGGCCAACATGGCTTTCGCCAGCAAGTCGTTGGCCATGACGCTGTTGAGCGCATCTTTGCGCGCCTCATCGGCGCTGGCGGGTGGGTGTTCGATCCAGCAGCGTTGATAGAGGGGCAGTTCTGTAGCCGCGAAACGCTGGGAACGGTAGGGCCAGGCCAGACGACTGAACTTTGCCTGGCGCTCAAGGTACTCGACCGAATACTTGGTTAGAGCCTGCCTGGCCACGCGCAGCTGCGCGAGCGGGGGCAGATAACCGCCCAGCCAGAATCTGGCATGCACGGGCAGCGTCAGATCACGCAGTAGACCGTCTACCCCGCGGCGCGCCTGACCCCAGGCATTCCTCAGGATCTCTTGATAGGAAAGGCTGGTGGGATCATAGTCTGAGTTTTGGCGAGGGTCAATCGGCTTGAGCTGCGATTCAAGCTCGTTCTGCAGACTGATGGGCAGGGAGGAAAGCAGACTGCGCAGGCTCTCCTGATCGAATTTCGGGTCTTGCCTGAGATCGCTGCCGGGGAACGGCATCTTGTTGCGAAGCGACCGCCAGCCGGGCGCAAAGCGGTCGGTGGGATAGAGATCAACCGAAGCAGAGAAGCTAGACATGGTGTACTCCTTGGGGCAATGGTTACGGCCACCAGCGCCGCAGCCAGGCCGTGTGGTCGTCCCAACGAAAGATGCGCCGATCGGCCAACAACAAGGGGCGAGCACCCTGGACATCGGGCGCAAGGCGGAGCTCGCATGAGAGCAGACAGGTGAGAAAACGCGTGGTCTCAGTCCACGCGGTGGGCTGATCCACGGGGCCGTAATAGACAGCGCCGAATTCCGTTGCCACGTAGGCGATGGACGGCTGGTTGGCGCCCACGAAGAGTGAGCTGACCGCGGTGTCGCCTTTCCACAAGAGCGGCATCAAGCGGCGCGGGCCGGCAAACGTGGTTGCGATGTTGTAACGGTAGAGGAAATCACTCGCCTGGTCGCGGCCGAAGGTGCCATCGCGAACAGCGACCAAGACGTCATCCGCACGCCCCGGTATGGCCGCCATCGCTTCATAGCCCCAGGTGGCGTCGCTGCCTTCGAGCATCTGCCAGCAGTCGCCGCCGTCACGGCTCAAGTAAAGACCAGCGCCAGGGTTATGCCGATCCTGCACCTCGCTGCCGATAATGAAGCCCGCATCGGTAGCGAGCAAAGCGCCGACCATGAATTCAGCGGGCAGGCTCGTCAGTCCAGCATCAGCGTTCGAACACGTCTTGACGCTGTCCAGTCGCGTGAAGCGAACCCCGCCATCGCGCGAGCGGTAGAGACCCGGCTTGTCGTCCGGCGCCACCACAATCAAGTTAGGGTCGGTGGCTGAGGCCGCCAGGTATTTCGGGTCCCTGGGAAAGTCCGGAGATGATATGAGCTGCCAGGCGGCCCCCGCATCTGTGCTCACGATCACACCAACGTCGGAGGTGATGCCGTAGAGGCGCAGCGGCGCGTGAGGCCGCGTGGGTGACCAGGTGGGGGCAAAGGCGCGCACCGCCGCCCACTGCTTGCCGTGTCGCACCAGGTCGAAACAGAGTTCGGACACGGACACCGGCGGCCAGGTCGCGCCGGCATCGGTGCTGCGCCACATGGCGACGGCGTCAAAACAGTTGCCTTTAGCCGTGTCGCTGCTGACCAGCAAGGCGTCGCCGACCCGAGCGATATTGTAGGCGCCTGGTCCACGAAAACCCAGATCGCGCCAGCCAGGAGCAGGCCGAAATGGCCCAATTTGCAGCCCCATGAATAGAAGAATCAACAGAAGGAATCCCGCCGCCGCACCCCAGCGCCCCAGCTGCTGGCGCCGCCGCAGCCAGCGCCGAACCTGCGGCCAAAATGCCTGCCAATCCCCGCTCTGGCGCGGCAAATTGGGCGTAGGCGCCCAGGATCGGCCAAAAATGTCCTGCGCCAGGGCGCGCACCCGTTTCGCACGCTTGCTTTCATCGGTCAGGTCGGCGACAACCAGGTGCCGGAGTAGAAAGGGCGTTTCGCAAGGTTTGAGCAGGACAGGGATAATTTTACGTTTGAGGTCGGACAGGTTCTGCGTTTGCGAAAGGACGATCTCGTAGTTATTCCAATTGCTTCGTAACCAGTCAGGGGTGAGGATGGCAACGGTGCAGCGGCTGTTCTGAATCGCCCTCTCGATCTCAACAATCTGGGCGCTGCCGCTCTCGAAGTCCGCTTCCGTGACCACCCGCACGCCATCAGCTTCCAAGCGCGGTAGAAGCCACGTATGCGCCCATTCTTCATCCGCCTGGTTGTAGCTGACAAATGCGTCGTACTGGAAGCTGTCCTGGCTTGCCATGCAAGGCCTCCGGGCTGAGCTCGGCCCCTATCACAGCAGTTGTCAACCGACGGCATGGCCGCTTGAGATGGGGAAGGAGCAAATGATCGCTGTCCGTGAGCAATATGCAGGGGTGAGGTGCTGACAGGACAAATCGGTTACTGCAGATGTTACATCTTCCCACAATAAACCGCGTTATCTTGTTCGATATTACATCCAACCGGCGCACATGTCAAGATGGCCCGCGTGGGGACGTGTGATTGGCAAGCTGTCGCGGCAGCGGCCCTTGCAGCGCCCGCACAAGCCGGTCAAACTCCCGCGGGACGCGCGCGGGGCGCGTGAAATCCAACAGGGTCAGCATGGCGAGACGCACGGGCAGCCGACTCTCATCTATCGGTGCAATTTTGACCGGCAGCAGACGATAGTTGCCCTCCTGGATGCCCAGAGTCTGAGCCAGTATGTTCTCGAAGTCCACCATGTGGCTGCCCAGGTAGGCGTCGGAAAGGACAAGTACAGTGCGCTTGGCCTGGCGAATGCCCCGCTCAATGGTAACCACGCGGGCTACGCCGGGTTCTTCCACGTCGCCAGAAATTGCCACCCGCAAGCCGGCCTCTTCCAGGCGCGGCGCCAACGTCTCCCAAACCCAGGCGGCGTCCGCGTCCACGTAGCTGATGTAAGCATCGTAACGGTAGTCATCCAGGTCTGGGGATCTGTCCGCTGTCCGCCCTCCCAGATAGAGTGCAACGGGAAAATTCTCCTCTACCTCGGCTTTGAAGATGGGGTGTTGGCTGGGGTGGGCAGCCGTCACGCGGGGCTGCAGATACTCGAACAAATCGAAGATGCGGATCATGCCGTCGCGGCTGACGATGCCGCCGCGCAGCCCGGCCAGAAGCTGTGTGGTGAAGAGGCTGAGCTGGGCTCCGGCCAGCACGTAGGAATACTCGTTGCTGCGCGAAGAGGCGAGGATCACACGTCCGCGGCCCGATTTCAAAGCCTCGTAATAGCTGTCGGGCAGACCAGCCTTGAACATCGGCGCGGTCGCCGCGTCCTTGGGGCTGCCAACGCCCGCAGCATGACAACAATCAAAGGCCACAACCACTTTGCGAGCCAAGATGGCATTGAGCGCGTTCGTAAACTCCGCGCCTGAGATGGCCGACGTCGCCCACGCGTCATCCGATGGATAGCGCGTATCCACCGGCAGCACGTATGCGCCGGCGCCAGGGCCAGAAGTGATCTGCCCCCCATGACCCGAGAAGTAGATGAAAACGGTCGAATCCTGATCCGTACGCTGCGCCAGGTCGGCCAGTCCCTGACGAATCTCTGCTTGGGTTGCCTGCTCTTCTAGCAGAAGCTGTACGTTCTGCGGCGGATACGCGCAGTAGTTCTGATCCACCAGCAGATTGTAGATCTCCCGTGCATCGGCAACGAGGGGCAGTGGATTGATGTACTGGTAGTTGGTGATACCAATAACGAGCGCATGGGCGTTGGTCATGACAGGCATAGCAGCAGTCTCCTTGAAAGCGTCGTCGCCCGGCGCGGCGGATCAAGCCTGTTTTCAGGCTGCCGCCCAAGCCTCCGGAGTCCCATCACGGCGTCCACTGCGCGGCCGCGGCCTGCACATCCACCACCGTGAGCGCGCCATCGGCGTCGTGATCGAAACGCGCGTTCCAGCC
>CAZEPA010000222.1:0-7056 GCA_964513955.1 uncultured Anaerolineae bacterium
GTCCAGCGCGTGGCAGACCGCTTGGGGCATAAGCTGCCTGCCGGCACGATCGGCTGGGACGGCGTGGAACTGCTGCCGGGCAACGGGCCAATGCGCCTCAAAGTGCCCAGTGACAGGCTGACCGATCTTCACCCGGCCGACATCGCCGAAATCATCAGCGATCTGAGCCGCCACGAGAGCCAGCAGTTCTTGGAAGCCCTGGATGTTGAAACCGTGGCCGAGACGCTGGAAGAGGTGGAGCCGGAGTTTCAGGCCAGCCTGGTTGAGACCATGACTTCAGCGCGTGTGGCAGATGTGTTGGAGGAAATGTCGCCTGACGAAGCGGCTGACCTGTTGGCCGAACTCCCTGAGGGGCGCAGCGAAGAGATCCTCAACCTGATGGAGGCCGCGGATGCGCGCCAGGTGCGCAAGCTGTTGGCCTATCCTGAGGACTCCGCTGGCGGTATCATGACCACCGAGTACGTGACGGTGCCTCCACACCTGACGGCCGGACAGGCCCTGGCCCATCTGCGGGCCACGGCGCAAGAGGCGGAGAATTTCTTCTACATCTACGTCACGGATCCACAGAACCATTTGCTGGGCGTTTTTTCCTTGCAAGATTTGGTGTTGGCCAAACCGCAAACCCCGGTCAAGGACTTCATGCTGAGTCGCTTGATTACCGTGAATCTGTTGGACAAGCAAGAGGATGTGGCGCAAGCGGTTTCCAAATATAACTTTCTGGCTCTGCCAGTGATAGATGAAGAAGGGCGTTTGCATGGCATTGTCACGGCGGACGATGCCCTGGACAAGATCATTCCGACCGCGTGGAAGAAACGCCTGCCGCGTATGTACCGCTAAACATCATCCTTCACGAAAAGGCGCGGCGTCCACCGCTGCCGGAGAGGGCTCCTCATGACCTTTGCGCAACGATTTCGGCCTTTACGCGTCCGCCTGGCGCTCTTGTTGGCCGTGGTTGGGCCGGGCATCATCACGGCCAACGTGGACAACGATGCGGGCGGGATTACGACATACTCTGTCGCCGGCGCCCATTATGGCTACTCCTTGCTGTGGATGATGCCGTTGGTCGCGCTGGCGTTGATTATCATCCAAGAGATGAGCGCGCGCTTGGGAATTATCACGGGTAAGGGCCTGGCTGACCTGATTCGGGAGAGTATGGGTATCCGGGCCACGGCCCTTATCTTGACTGTGCTTGTCTTCGCCAACCTGGCGAATACGGTCAGCGAGTTTGCCGGCGTGGCCGCCAGCCTGGAAATTTTTGGGATCAGCAAATACATCTCCGTGCCGCTGGCCGCCGCCGTGGTCTGGTTATTGATCGTCAAAGCTAACTATCGGTCGGTCGAACGCATCTTTCTGCTGGCAAGTGCGCTCTACCTGGCGTACGTGGCGTCCGGTTTTCTGGCGCGACCGGAATGGGGCGCCGTGGCTGTGGCCAGCGTGACGCCCAGTTTTCATTTCGATGCAGGCTATGTGACGATCTTCGTCACCATCATCGGCACAACCATCGCTCCGTGGATGCAGTTTTACCAGCAGTCCTCTATCATTGACAAAGGGCTGAAGGTGAGCGACATGGCCTATGAACGCCTTGATGTGATTATTGGTTCGCTTTTCGCGGTGGTGGTGGCCGCGTTTATCACGATCGCGTGCGCGGCCACCCTCTTTGCGCATGGATTGACCATTGAAACCGCTCAGGATGCCGCTGTGGCGCTCCGGCCACTGGCCGGGACCTATGCCTCCGCGCTTTTTGCCCTGGGTTTGCTCAATGCTTCTATCTTTTCCGCCGCGGTGCTTCCGCTCTCGACCGCGTATGTGGTTTGCGAGGCTTTTGGTTGGGAGGCTGGCGTCAGTCGCAACTGGCGCGAAGCGCCGGTATTCTTCACAATCTACACCGCGTTGATTGGCGTGGGCGCGGCGATCATTCTGCTGCCGATCAAATCGCTCATCCAGACCATGCTTGCCAGCCAAACGCTCAACGGCGTGTTGTTGCCGTTCGTTTTGATCGTCATGCTGCGCCTGGTCAACGACCGGCGCTTGATGGGCCGTTTTGTCAACGGTCGTCTGGCCAACGCGATTAGCTGGGGCATGGTGATCGTCTTGGTGCTGCTGACCGTCATCCTGGTGGCGACAAGCGTCTTCCCGAATCTGTTGAGCAGCCTATGAAGCAGCCCTTACCCGCGCAGCGCCGCCTGATACACTTCGCGCAACGGTACGCCATGCGCCTGCGCCAGCGCCCGGCAATCCTCGTACTCAGGCGCGGCCTTGCGCTGACCGTTCGGCAGATGCGCCACCTTGACGCGCACCGGCCCCCACGGCGTCTCCACCTGTTCGATCGCGCGCGGCACGCAGAGGCGCTCAACCTCTTGGCGGCGTACGCCCAGGCTGGTCGTTTCGAGCAGGATCAGCTCGATCAGGCGGTCAGCGCGCTCGAGCTGACACAGCACACTGAGAAGCGTGGCGGGTCGTCCTTTCTTCATGAGAATCGGCGTCAGCCACACATCGAGCGCACCTGCGTCGAACAGGCGTTGGCAGACGTAGCCTAGAATTTCGGGGTTCATGTCGTCAATGTTGGTCTCCAAGAGCTGCAATCGTTCCACCTGGTAAGCCGCTGCCAGGCCGGCTGCAGCCTCAGGCGCTGCGGCGGCTTCGCCAAGCACCAGCCGCAAGAGGTTGGGATAAGGCATGTCACGCTGCCCGGCGCCAAAGCCAGTGGCCTGGAGGGTCATCGGGGGAAAAGGGCCGACGCTATCGGCCAATTCAGCTAGCAGGGCGGCGCCTGTCGGCGTGACTAATTCACCGGCCACGTCGCGATCACGCACTGGGAAGTTGCGCTCAGCCAGCAGACGCAGCACGGCCGGCGCGGGCACTGGGAGCAGCCCATGCGCCGCCGACACAAAACCATGCCCCAACGGCAGCGGCGACGCTACAATGCGTTCTATCCCGAGCAGATGCAAGCCGGCCACGGCGCCCACGATGTCTACGATGCTGTCTATGGCGCCTACCTCATGGAAGTGCACATGCGAGATGTCGCTGCCATGAACGGCCGCCTCAGCAACGGCCAGACGTTGGAAAACCGCGGCCGCGCGCTGCCGTATGGCCTCCTCCAAATCACTACCCGCCAGCAGATTCAGGATGTCGTCGAGATGACGGTGCGGCAATTCGGACGACTCATCAACCTCCACTTTGACTTGGGTGCCAGCGATTCCCCGCTTGGTCACGCGGCTCACGTTGAGACGCCACCCCGTCAGCCGGAGTCCATCTAGGACACGCTGTAAATCAGCCAGGGGTAGGCCGGCATCCAGCAGTGCGCCGAGCGTCATGTCGCCGCTGATGCCGGCAAAGCAGTCAAAATAGGCTAGTCGCATCGTCCTGTCCTATGCGTGAACTCGGGGGCGGTTGCTGGGGGTGATTGTCACACTCAACATTTGGGTGCAGGTCAAATTGGAGACCGATTCGGCGTCCGCGATGACCAAACTGGCTTTCGTGGACTGCGCCTCAGGTTGGTAATAATTCCTACCGCATGAGTTGCCAGCGCGTCAATACGGTGCGCGTGCTCTCAAAAGCAAGATCAGCGGGAATGGCATCCGGTGTAAACCAACCTGCGTCGCTCACGTCATCGCCTGGCCTCAGGATGCCGTGGCTCAGCACCCGTGCGGCGTAGACGACGACGATGCCGCCTCCCTGCGGCATGGGGAAAATCTCAAGAAAATCGGTGATCTCGATGCACAGGCCAGTTTCTTCCTCTACCTCGCGGCCTGCGGCGGCGGCTGGCAATTCATCGAAGTCCACAAAGCCGGCAGGGAGGGACCAGAATCCGATTTGCGGGGCGACGGCACGCTTGACGAGCAGCACGCGCGGGCCGTCGGTGACCAGGACTGCCACGGCTACCTTGGGATTCTGAAAATGGATGAAGCCGCAGGCTGTGCAGCGAGCACGCTCACGACCAAAGAGCAGCGCCGATGACAGCGGTTGTCCGCAGCGTGGGCAGAAGCGATAGGCCACGTCGTGCATTACCGCGCTATTCCTGCTCTTGAGGCGGCATGGACTCGACCACGCGGCGCAGCGCGCGTAGATTGGCAAGGGGGGTGGTGATGGGCGTCACGCAGCCTGTGCCCAGGATGAAACGCTGACCGCCAGTCTGGGTGAAGGCATCGCGCGCTTCAGCTTCGATTTGGGGCGGCGTTCCGCGCGCCAGCGTTTCCCATTGGCGCACGCCCCCAATGAGCGCGCCTGGAAAACGAGTCAGCGCCGCGTTTAGATTGGGCCAGGTTTCGCGGTCGTGCCAGTTGATGGCCTGCACAGGATAGTCAGCCACGTCATTGAAATAGACATCGCTGCCGTGCAGGTGCAGCACATTGAACCATCCTTTGGGGACCGCGCGCAGGATGCGCAGGTCAAACGGTCGCCCCAGCGCTGCATATTCCTGCCGACTCATCTGGTGCGCGGAAGCGTGCTGAATGGCGTAGAAAATGCCGTTGACGCCGATTTCCACCAGGCTTTCGATGTGGCGAACGCTGTTGATCGTCAGCGTTTCGAGCGCGGCCTGCACTGCTTGTGGGGATAATCGCAGCAGAGGAAAGAAACGCGGGCCAACCAGCTTTTTCAATTGGGACAGCGGGCTGAAGATCGTCTGCAATACCGTCACGTCCGGATCCAGCGCCGCGCAGATTTGACGCAGCGCCTGATGCGCGGTCGCGTAGCTTCCAGTCATCACGTTGCGCGGCGCAAGCGCGGCCAGATCCTCGGCCTGCGCCAATGGGAAGCGGACATAATCACGCGTGCCTTCTTCATGGCCGCGCCAGACCGTTTCCACCCCATAATCATCCACCATGTAGGTGCTGGGCGGCGTCACCTTGAGAAAGTCAAAGTCAAAGGTCTGTTGGAACTGAATATGTGCGGCTGCCAGGTCATTGGCTTCCTGGTCGTCTCCAGGGAAATGGCGCCAGAGGGCTACCGCCGGCCGGTCAACCGATTGACCGGCGATTGTCGCGGCCAGGCGTTCACGTTTGGTTGCCATCGGGTTATTCGGTCGCCTCATTTGGGCCAACTGATTGTTTTTCGGCCGCGGCCAGCCATTCGGTGAAAGTCGTGGTGGTCTCGATGCTCGTTTGGAGGCGCAGCAGTTGGTTGTGCTGCATTGTCTCCAGTATGGCTGCAAAGTCGGCAGGCAGGTCAGCGCCAAAGCGTAAGCGCGCCAGGGTCGGAATGAGAGAGCGCAGCGCGCGGCTTTCTCCTTCGGCGATGCCCTGCGCCTTGCCTTCGGCGATGCCCTGCGCCTTGCCTTCGGCGATGCCCTGCGCCTTGCCTTCGGCGGCCCATTTGACCGCAACCTCACCAGCCAGGGCTTTGGCCGAAACCCGTTCCGCAAAGAGGTCTGCCATTTGCCGACGCCACCCAGGGACCAACGGTTCACAATCGAGTGTGTCATGCAGCTTGAGGTGGGTGGGCCGATCTGGATGTTCGGCGCGATAGACCCAAATCTGCTGCCGCCGATCGTCAACATCCCAGACAATTTTCGTGCCGTTAGCGAAGTAGAGCGACCGCTTGAACTCCTCTTGGGTGCGGCGATTCGATGGAGATCGCACTTCAATCACCAGTTCGGGACTGCCGATCATCGTGGGGCGCAGCAGCGGCCCCATGCGGACGGCCGTTGCCAGGCGCTGATAGGAAACGAGCGCAATGTCGGGTTTAACGACACTGCCATTGGATAACAAACACTCGGTTTGATCGCCCATCACCTGACCAAACCCGGCTTCGCGCGCCGCCAGGTCGAGGGCGCTTTGCAGATTACTCACCACGCGTCGTTCGAATAGGTTGGTCAATTCCTGCCTCACCAACCAGCCATTCAAGAGCTCGACCGGCTCCTCTCCCAGAACCGCGGCGACATCGTCTAGAGTATAGGGACCAGGATGGCGGCTAAACGCTTCCAAAATATCGCGCGGCCATTCACCGCCAGGTTGCGCTTGCGCCTGGCGTGACTTGGCTCGCGGTCGCGTAACAGTTTGAGTGGCTAACGTCACGGTTGTTTCCTCGTGCGGTAACGGCGGGCGGTTGTGCGCCCATGCAGCGAATCATACCTTAAATGGTAACGCGTGTCAACCCGATCGCGCCGCAGGCAACAAAAAAAGGGCCTCCAAGACCCGTGCTCCTGGAGACCCCAACATCCCTCACCCTCCGAATCTGTGCCCCCCCGGGCGCCATTGCCCGACGATGGAAGTGGGAGATGTGCAGGACTACCTGCTCACGCTCGATTGTACCAGATGGAACAAAGTCAGCCTATGATGCAAGTCATATGGAGGAAGGTTCCGGGGTGGTAAACTGATTAGGCGTTTAACCAAACGCCAGATCTCTGGGCAATCACCAGAAGCGGCCCAGATGAAGGCTGATCTGTTTGTGATTGGAGGCGACGATGGCGTTGGCGACCATTTTGATTGTGGATGACGACCCCGACTTTGTTGAGATCATGCGCACGATCTTGACCACCCGTGACTATGCCGTCATAACGGCGGCCAATGGGACTCAAGCCATGCAGCAAGTGACTGCGGCCAAGCCGGACTTGCTGATTTTGGACATCATGATGTCAACGGTCCTTGATGGCTACATGCTTAGTGAGAAACTGGCGGCCGATCCTGAGCTGCGCTATTTACCCATCATCATGGTTTCTTCGATCGCCGAGACACCCCACGCCGGCTTGTTTCCTCTCGAAGATCGTTTGCACATGGACGCATGGGTCAGCAAACCGGTCAATCCGAGCGAGCTCCTGCGCACGGTTGACGAGTTGCTCAAGTCATGATGGCACACGGATAGCGAGGAGACCATGATCGCGTCTCCGCTCATTCTCGTTATTGATGACGACAGCGATTTTCTCGAATACCTGCGCATTATTCTGGAATCGCACGGTTATCGCGTATGCTGCGCGAGTGACGCGCGTGACGGCGCCGCGGTCCTGAAAAGCGAACAGCCGGATCTCATCATCCTGGATGCCATGATGTCTTACGCATTCGGGGGTCTGAGCCTGGTGCCGGAGATTCGTCAAGATTCGCGTCTAGATACCGTTCCACT
>CAZEPA010000223.1:0-7042 GCA_964513955.1 uncultured Anaerolineae bacterium
GTGCAACCAAGCTGGTACGTGGCAGACGATGGGCGCCTGGACGTGGAGAAGCTGCTGACAGCCTTTCAGCAGTTCTTTCGTGAGCACAGCGAGCATTGGGTGGAGCGTTTCAACTATCAAGAGGCCGGGCCGCAATTGCTGCTGCAAGCGTTTCTGCAGCGCATCATCAACGGCGGCGGGCGCATCGAGCGTGAGTACGGTCTCGGTCGGGGGCGCACCGATTTGTTGATTCTGTGGCCCTACGGCGAAGGAATGCCGCGACCGCTGCAGCGGGTGGTTATTGAGACGAAACTACGACGTAAGTCGCTGGAAAAGACCGTGGTTGACGGTTTGGCGCAGACATGGGCCTACATGGATCGCTGTGACGCGCAGGCGGGGCACCTGGTGATCTTTGATCGTACGCTCGCGTCGAATTGGGAGAAGCGCATCTTCCGCCGCGTGGAGTCCTGGCAAGGCCATCAGATTGTCGTCTGGGGGATGTGAGTGCGCTTACCTGGTGAGCCTGTGGTGATCGCTTCAAGAGTTCG
This sequence comes from uncultured Anaerolineae bacterium, assembly GCA_964513955.1. GTDB lineage: Bacteria > Chloroflexota > Anaerolineae > SSC4 > Amarolineaceae > Amarolinea. The sequence continues at coordinate 528 of CAZEPA010000223.1, forward strand.
TGGACGCGGGCGCGCGCTGGCGCTGCTGCTCAGCATCGCCGCGGCGGCGGCCGCGCTGTGGCTCCTGAGCCGACCAGCCCCAGCCCCGCCGCGGCTGCCCTGGGCGCCTGAGCGGCTGCGCGTCGGCGTCAACGCCGACCTCACCACCTACGATGAGGCGACCCTCTCGGCCACCCTCAACCGCCTGGCGCAGCTTGGCCTCACCACTGTCCGCCAACGCTTTGACTGGGGTCAGATCGAACCGGCGGCCGGTCAGTTCAACTGGGATGTCTACGACCGCATCGTGGCCGCGGCCAACGCCAACGGCATTGAACTGCTGGCGGTGCTCGACGGCTCGCCGGCTTGGGCGCGGGCCACAGTGGACCGCGCCAATCCGCTGGCGCCGCCGTCAGAACAGGCCGATTTCGGCCGCTTCGCGGCTCGCCTGGCCGCGCGCTACGCGGGCAAGATCCACGTTTTCCAGGTGTGGGACGAGCCAAACATTGCGCCCCATTGGGGTGCGCGCTGGGTTGACCCCGCGGCCTACGCCGGTCTGCTGCGTGAGGGCTATGTGCAGATCAAAGCCGCAGATCCGGACAGTGTTGTGTTGACGGCCAGCCTGGCGCCGACGCTGGAAACCGGCGGCGCGAACCTCAGCGACATCGCCTTTTTGGAGCAACTGCTGGCGGCCGGGGCGAGCGGTTGGTTTGACGCCGTGGCGATCGCGCCCTACGGTTTCGACCAGGCGCCTGCGGCCGCGCCAGCGCCGGATCGGCTCAACTACCGCCGCGCCGAGCTGCTGCACGACGTGCTGCTGCGTCACGGCCTGCCCGATATGCCCTTGTGGGCTGTAGCCTGTGGCTGGTATGCTCTGCCTGGCGACTCAGCGGGCGCAAGCGCGCCCTGGCCCGCGGTGACCGAGGAGCAGCAGATGAGTTACGCGGCCCAGGCGCTGGCCCTGGCGCAGCGCTGGCCCTGGCTGCACGGTTGGCTGTGGGCCGGCTTTCAGCCGCTGCGGGCCACCGACGCGCGCTGGGGCTTTGCCCTGCGTCAGCCCGATGGTTCTGAGCGCCCACTCCTGACAACCCTGGCGCAGACCGCAGCCGCCCCTAACGATGTGTTGTCGCCTGGCCGCCATCGGCCGACGGCGCCTGCGCTGCACTATACCGGCGGCTGGCGCGCGACGCCGTTGGCCGCGGATCTGCCCCGCTCCCCGGACCACGCGTTGACCTTTCGTTTCGTCGGCCGCCGCCTTGACCTGGACGTGCAGCGCGGCAGCTACTGGGCCTACCTGGTCATCAGCGTAGACGGCCAGCCAGCCAACGCCTTGCCCCGTCAGGAGAACGGCGACGCGATCCTGGTGCTCTATGATCCACAGGCCGCGCGCGCCACAGTCACCGTGGCCGACCAGCTGACGCCGGGTGAGCATCAGGTGGAAGTGCGTTCTGTGGGCGGCTGGGGACAGTGGCCGCTGCTGGCGCTGGCAGTCTACGATGACCTGCCCGCAATCGGTCCGTGGCGCCCACTGGGTTGGCTCTTACTGCTCGGTGGCCTGTTGGGGAACCTCGCAGTGCTGACCTGGAGCCGCCTGCGCACCTTCGCAGGGCGCCTGACTCGGCCGCGGTTTCTGGCAACCACCGCCGCTGCCCTCTTGGAGCGTGCCGGCCATCTGACGGTGTTTCTAACCGCCGCCACCCTGCCCTTCTTTCAGCGCCTGATTCCTTTCGCCGGTCGGGCCTTTGCTGCGCCGGAAGTCTTGACCTGGCTGGGGCTGGCGCTCTGGCTTGGTTCGCGTTTTCTGGCCCGCCGCGCGCATGCGCCAGCGCGGCTTCTCCGCCTTCGTTTTTCGCTTGACCTCCCAGTGGCGGCTTTCCTCGCCGTGGCGCTGCTCAGCACCTTGCGCGCTGCCAATTTCGAGGTTGCCAGCCGGGAGTTCCGCACCGTCTTCCTGGATGCGGCGATTTTCTACTTCCTGGTCAGTCGCCTGGTCAGGGCGGCGCAGCCTGGACGGGCGGCATTTTGGCATCTGCTCGATGGCCTGGCGCTGGGCGCCGCGGCGGTCGCGCTGATCGGCCTGGGACAGGCCATCCTGGGCGCGGACATCATCCGCGCGGAGGGCGTGGGGCGCGTGCGCGCCTTCTACGGTTCACCCAATAACCTGGCTCTCTACCTGGAACGAGTGCTGCCCTTACTGCTGACGGCGGCCGCCTTCGGCGCCGGGCGCCGGCGTTGGCTCTACGGCGGCCTGACCGCGCTCGTGCTGCCCGGCCTGATCTTGACGTTTTCGCGTGGCGCGCTTATTCTTGGCCTGCCGGCCGCGCTGCTCTTCATCGGCCTGCTGCGTCGCGGCAAGGCGTTGCGCCTGGCCGTGGCTGCGTTGGGGGTTGGCGCCCTGGGACTGATCGCCGTCCTGCAGACTGGCGCTGCGCGCTTTGCTGGCCTGCTCGATTTTCAAGCCGGCACCAGCTTTGTTCGCCTCAAACTGTGGCGCGGCGCCTGGAACATGGCGCTTGATTTCCCCTGGCTGGGGGTCGGCCCGGACAATTTCTTGTATGCTTATCGCACGCGCTACGTGCTGCCCAGCGCCTGGGAGGAACTCAATCTGAGCCACCCGCATAACATCGTGCTTGACTTCTGGACGCGTCTCGGCCTGGCGGGCGTTGCCGCAGGCGCCTGGCTGTTGTTCAGCGTCGCGCGGACGGGTTGGCGGGCCTATCAGGCCCTTGCCGACGGACCGGAGCGGGCAGCGGTCCTGGGCCTGCTCGCTGGCCTGGTGGCCGCACTGGCTCATGGTTTGGTGGACAACTCTCTCTTTTTGATGGACCTATCGTATCTCTTTTTCTTGTGCGCCGGGCTTTTTGCCGCGCTGGCGCAAGACGCCGGCCAATCATCCGTCGAAGGTCAGGGCTAGTGCCACGGTTGACTCGGCGCTCCGCACTTCAACGAATCGAAAGGAATTATGCATGCGTATTCTTGTCACCGGCGGCGCCGGGTTTATCGGCTCACATCTGTGCGATCGGCTGCTGGCCGAAGGGCACCGCGTGATCGCAATGGACAATCTCATCACGGGCAATACCGATAACATCGCACACTTGAATGGACGCCCCGATTTCGAATTCATCAAACATGATGTCACCAAGTACATTTATGTGGCTGGGCCGCTGCAGGCGGTGCTGCACCTGGCGTCGCCAGCCAGCCCGGTGGATTTCCCTAAGATCCCCATTCCGATCATGAAGGTCAACTCCGTAGGCGCGTTGAATGCTCTCGGTTTGGCGCTGGCGAAGGGCGCGCGCTTCCTGATCGCATCTACATCGGAAGTGTACGGCGATCCCCTGGTGCATCCACAGCCGGAGAGCTACTGGGGCAATGTCAACCCGATCGGCCCGCGCGGGGTCTACGATGAAGCCAAGCGCTTTGCTGAGGCGCTGACGATGGCCTACAACTTTCATCATGGCGTGGAGACGCGCATCGTGCGCATCTTCAATACCTATGGGCCGCGCATGCGCCTGGACGACGGCCGCGTGGTGCCGAATTACCTGACGCAAGCCCTGCGCGGCGAGCCGCTCACGGTCTACGGCGACGGCAGTCAGACCCGCTCCTTCTGCTTTGTCACGGATGAAGTGGACGGCATCTACCGCCTTCTCATGTCCGCCGAAGTACAGCCGGTCAACATCGGCAATCCCAACGAGTTCACGATGCTCGAATTCGCCGGCATCGTCAACGAACTGACCGGCAACCGCGCCGGCATCATCTACAAGCCCCTGCCCGTGGATGACCCCAAGCAGCGCAAGCCAGATATTTCGAAGGCGCGGCGTGTGCTGGGGTGGGAGCCGCGTATCGAAGTGCGCGAAGGCCTGGCGCGCACGATCGCGGATTTCAGGCAGCGCATGAAGGCGCGCGGCCTCTTGGCGGGGTAACTCAGCGTTCAGCATTTTGGACTCTGCACTTTGTACTGACGGGGGTTTCGTGTATTCAAGGTGGCAACGGTTGTGGTTGACCCTCTATGCCCTGGTTTTGGGCTGGTGGTTTCGCGTCGGTAAAGTGCCGCTGTCGAAGCTGTCCAATCTGACGCGACCGGGGTTGCCGCCAACGCTGCACAGCTTGGGCGACCTGCATGAGTTTGCCCAGTGGTGGGAGCAGCACACCGAATGGAAAGCCGACCCATTCAACGGCGCATTCGACATCTTTCCCAACCTGGCCAATGCCGAGTGGCAATGGGCGCACGGGAGCGCTTTTCGCGACGACTGCGATGGCCTGGCGTATCTGGCCGCCAACCAGGTCAAGCCGTTTGCCGACGCAGTCAACGAGGTCTTTGTTGTCACCATCATCACCGACCCTTTTTCTTGGGGGCGGCAGGGGCTGTTGATGGCGCCGCACGTGATTTGCCTCTTTCGCCGGGCTGGCCGCTGGCAGATGATCAGCAACAGCCTGGTTTTTGCCGACACCTGGGTTGACTTCGAAGAGGCGCTGCAGGAGAATCCGTACGCCTTTGGACATCCGCTGCTCTTCTATGAAGTGCGCGATGCCAATTTGCGCTTTGTGCGCAGTAAGCGCTTCCCGGTCCCCACGGTCAGACCGGCCGTGCGCAATCTGCACCCGCCAGGCATGGGCGATTTGTGAATGAGGAATGCGGGCCGATTTGCTCACATTCCCTTAGTTGCACCAGTCACATGCAACCTTTCGACAAGCCCATCATCTAACGGTTCGCAGTCAAGGGCCGGTGCAGTGTTTGGCAAGGACGCCGGAGTACGTGCCTGGCAAGGCTTAGGGACTCAGTCAGAAAGGACAGCAAGAGATGAGCAAGAAATCAACCACAAAGCAACCAGTCGCGCCCACGCGCAGCAACGCGGCGCTGATCGTTGGCGCAGCCGTTGTCCTGGTGGTCGTGATCGTGGGGGCGGTGCTGCTCTCGCAGAGAACCGCCAATTCGACACAAGGCGCCGTTGCCCAGGCGCTGCGTCCGGAGGTCACTGTCAATGAAGCTGCGTCCTTGCGGGATCAGGGCGCCTTTGTTTTGGATGTGCGCGAACCAACGGAGTGGAACGAATATCACGTGCCAGGCTCCACGCTCATTCCGTTGGGCGAACTGGCCCGCCGTGTGCAAGAAGTGCCGAAGGACAAGCCGGTCGTGGTCGTTTGCCGCTCTGGCAATCGCAGCCAAACCGGCCGCGACGTACTGCTCAAGGCTGGCTTCACCCAGGTGACCAGCCTGGCAGGCGGGTTGAAGGGCTGGCAGGCTGCCGGACAGCCAACCGTGACGGGGCCGTGACCACGGCAAAGTGCAAAGTACAGCGTACAAAGCGCATAGCAGAAAGCACGTGAGTTTCTAAACAGAGGCATGCTTTGCACTATGCACTAAAGAAGGCTTTGACATCCAGCCGGTTGGTGGTGACGCGACCAGGCGGGAGTGCGGCGAGTACGCTGCGACCATAGTACTTGTGCAAGAGGCGAGAATCGAGCAGCGCAATGACGCCGCGATCCGATTCGGAGCGCATCAGGCGGCCGACGCCTTGCTTGAGGGCCAGCGTCGCTTCGGGCAGCATCAGTTGGTAGAAAGGCTCGCCGCCGCTGGCGCGCAGCGCGCGCTCGCGGCCGGCCACCACCGGGTCGGACGGCACAGGAAAGGGTAGGCGGTCAATCACCACCAGGCTCAGCGCCTCGCCGGGGATGTCTACGCCTTGCCAGAAGGAACGCGTGGCAAAGAGCACGGCATCGCCCGCGGCCTGAAACTGGCGGATGAGGTCCGCGCGCGGCGCATCCCCTTGTTTCAGCAGCGGAAACCGCACGTGCGGACTGACGGTGTCGTACAGGTAGCGCATGCGGGCCAGCGAGGTACAGAGGATAAGCGCGCGCCCGCCGCTGTAGGTGATCAACCGGTAGACCTCGCGCGCCAATTCGAGTTGATAAGTCTCCTCGTCGCCGTTGCGATCCGGCGGGGTCAGATGGGGCGCGGTGTAGATCAACACGCTGTTGACGTAGTCAAAGGGACTGGGCACGTCGAGCGTCACACAGTGCTCTGGCGCGCCCACCTGGCGGCGAAAGTAATCATAGCCGTCGGACGTGCGCAGCGTGGCCGACGTACAGATGACTGTCTTGACCTTGTCGAAGAGGTGTTCAGCCAGAAAATCGCTGACCTCCAATGGCCGCTGGATCACGAAGAGGGAACGCGGGTCGCCCTCATTCATGCGTTCAACGAAGCGCACACGGCCGGCTGGCACCTCGGCCGCCATCATTTGCAGTTCGAACTGCGACAGCATCAAATGATCCACAAAGCGTCGAAACTCCGCGTTCATCTCCTCGCTGCCATAGGGCGTTTTGATGGTTTGCAGCGCCTTGGCCGTTTCCTGTAAATGCAGCGCCAACTGCGCCATGTCCGGCTGCGCGCCAAGCAGTTCCCAACGCCCAAACGCTTCGCGCGGCGCACTTTCGGTCAAATCCGCAAACAGGACGTTGTTGTCGCTCTGTAACTGGCTGCGCAGGTCGCCCGGCAGGTTGTAGTTGAGGTGATTCGAGTTGATGATGCCCTGGATTTTCCC
>CAZEPA010000224.1:0-6995 GCA_964513955.1 uncultured Anaerolineae bacterium
GCGATGGTGCCACCGCGAATCCATCTCCTCCTCGGGGATCAACACCCAGTCCGCACCGGTGGCCACCGCACCCATCAGCGCCAGGTAGCCGCAGTGGCGCCCCATCACCTCGACGACGAAGGTGCGCTGATGACTGGCCGCGGTGCTGGAAATGGCATCAATCGCGTCGGTAATACGGCGTAAGGCTGTGTCGGCGCCGATGGTCATGTCCGTGCCGTACATGTCATTGTCAATCGAGCCGACCAGGCCCACAATCGCCAGGTGTTTGAACCGCTCGGCCTTTTCTGCGCTGATCTCATCGGCCTTGACCAGCTCGGCCAGCAAATCCGGCCATTCCTGGCGGAATTGATTGGCGCCAGACAAGCTGCCGTCCCCGCCAATGACCACCAGACCATCAATGCCAAAGCGCACCAGGTTGCGCGCGGCCTGGCGCCTACCCTCGCGCGTCCGAAACGCGGGACAGCGCGCCGTGCCGATGATGGTGCCGCCCTTCTGCAGGATGCCACCCACGGAATCCCACGTGAGCGGGCGAATGCGGTCTCCGCCATCCACCATGCCCTGGTAGCCTTCGTAAATCGCGTAGATCTCCGCGCCGCGCTCGAGGGCCGCGCGTGTCACGGCGCGCACGGCGGCGTTCATCCCTTGCGCGTCGCCGCCGCTGGTCAAAACCCCAATGCGTCTAGGAATCGTTGTCATAGTGTCATTTCTCCCACACCCTGGGCGTCAGGCTCTGGCGCGTGCCGTTGCCGGCTATCGCGGCCACAAAGTGTTCTATTCCAAGTATACCACAGGTGCATGGCTCTTTCACGTAATCATGTCTGCCGGTAAATGCGGGCAGCGGTTAAGGTAGCGAACCATGATGCGCCCCGCGGGCGGCACATCCACGCGCGAGATGGCAGTGTTGACCATAAAATAGGCTACACCATCCAGCGGCTGCTGGCAATAGGCTTTGATCAGGCGGTCGCTAAACGCGCCATGCGTGACCAGGCAAACGCGCTCGTCATGAGCGGCCCAGGCGGCCAGGCGCGCGACAACCCGCCCCGCGCGCAGCAGGCTCTCCGGCCTGGTTTCGCGGTTGCGCCCCCACCAGCCCTCCGCGCCGATGTCATCCGACAGCCGCGCGCGCGGAAATTCGGCCTGCAGATCCGCGCGGGCGCGGCCAGCCAGTCCTACCTCCCCGACAGGCGGGCCATAGTCCAGGTAAATGCCGCCCACCTCGAACGTGTCGGCCCACACCTCTGGCGTCAGCGCCAGCGCGTCGGCCAGCACCTGCGCGGTTTGCAGCGCGCGCGTCATGGGGCTGACGAGCAAGCGCGTGAAGGCATAGCCCTGCTGATTGAATTCATTGCCGTCGCGCGCCGCTGCCGCCGCTGACAGACGCTGCGCCGCCAGATAGTCCGCCAGGCGCTGCGCTTGCTGCCAGCCCATCTCGGTCAAGCGCGGGTCTTCTGTGCGTGCTGTCTGGTCGTCCAAGGCGTTATTGGTGGACTGGGCATGACGAATCAAATACAGTTCCACAGTGAATTAGGCACCCTTCGCGTGGTTGGTTGGTGGGATTAGCGCAGCACATGTTCGGCGTAAATGAGACGTCGTGTGCCGGTTTCGCCGCGCAGAATCAGCGAATGGGTCTCGGCGCGTTTGCCAGTGTAGCGCACGCCGGATAGGAGCGGCCCATCGGTGATGCCGGTGGCGGCAAAGAAGATATTGTCGTTGGTGATGATCTCGCGCGCGGTGAGGATGCGGCGTGTGCTCAGGCCCGCCGCCTCCACCGCCTCACGTTCGGCGTCGGTCTGCGGCGCCAGGCGTCCCAGCATCCCGCCGCCCAGGGCGCGCACCGCGCAAGCTGCCATGATGCCTTCCGATACCCCGCCAATGCCCATCAGCATATCGGCGCGGCCATGCGGAGTCACCACCAGCAGCGCGCCGGCCACATCGCCGGCGGCACGCAGCATGACCCGCGCGCCTGCGCGACGAATTTCCTCTACCAGCTCGGCATGGCGCGGTCGGTCCAGCACAAAGACCACGAGATCGTGAATGTCTTTCTTCTTGAGCCGCGCGACCAACGCCAGGGTCCAAGCCGCAGGCGCATCCATACATTCAGACACCAGCGCCGGCGCCACCTCTGCATCTACGATGATCTTTTCCATGTAAACCGCTCGCTGCGGCGCCCACATGCTGCCCACCGGGGCCACTGCGCAGACCGAGATGGCTCCGGATCGCCCCGACTCCAGCAGGCTGCGGCCCTCGATCGGATCGGTGACGACATCGAGCATAGGCCCGTTGCCGGTGCCAAGACGCGCGCCCGTGTCAAACGCCGAATGCAGACCGAGCTTCAGTTCTTCACCAATGACAATGTAACCGTCCATGTCGAGCGAATTGAGAACGTGATGCATCGCTTCGCCAGCCGTTTGATCCGCCTCGTCGGTGTGATCCAGGCCCACGTAGCGCCCGGCGGCCAGGGCTGCGGCTTCTGTCGCGCGAATGAGATCCAGGCCCAGGTTGCGCGAGGTGGCGACTTTCACCACGGAGGGAGTATTTGCCATGTGTGCGACCTTTCAGCAAGACTTCAACAAGACTTCCGAAATCTGCGAGACTGCGGAGGTCTGAGACTTTGGAAGGTTAACCAACCGCTTCGAGCAGCCCGGCATCTTCCCAGGCTTGCATCCCGCCCTGGAGCACCGCGCAGTTGTTGTAGCCCTGGTTGTGCAGGGCGTAGGTTGCGCGTGCGCTGCGCCGACCCGCGCGGCAGGCCAGCACGATCAAGCGGTCATGCGGCAGAGCCAGCGGCTGCGTCAACAAATCAACCAGAGGGATGTTCTGCGCCTGGGCAATGTGTCCCCGCTTGAACTCACGCGGTTGGCGCACATCTACCACCACGGGAGGCGCCTGGCCCCGCAGACGATCCCACAGGGCGCGCGGCTCAATCTCCGTCAACAAGCCGGCCGGCATATCGGTGTGTAGAATGATGGGCACGCCATACTCCGGCCGCGGTAAATTCTGACATTCGCGAAAGACGCGCACATCGCTTTCATAAATGCAGATGGCGGGGTCGAGCACGTGGTAGAAGAGATGTTCCACCGCATTGTCTTCGCCGAGGAAATGGTCGGCGCCCACATCGCGGAAGAAAGCGGTAGATTTCATCAGCTTCAACACGGACTCGCGCACGCGCGTGAAGTAGACATCGCCGCCGCGTTCACGGTAGAGGCGCAGGATGCTCTCCAGCGCATGGATCCCGCTGATGTCACAGTGATCCACGCTCTGCATGCGCAGCAGGAGGTAACGCTGGGTTGGGTGCTGCGCCTGCAAGGCCCGCACCGATTCCTCGATATGACTGGCCGCGCCAAAGTAAAGATCGCCCAGGATGTCCACCACGCCCAGTTGTGGACAAACCGGCTTGCTGGGCTGGAAAATCCAATGGCGGAAGTGCTCATCGGGCACCACAGAGCGCACCTGCGGCATACTGGTCTTCAAAAGGTAGTAAGCCAGCGACATGAGGATGCCCGAAAGGACAGCAAACTGCAAAGGCAGCAGAAGGGTGGCCGAGAGCGTCACGATCATGATGAGTGTATCGCCGCGCGCGCCGCGCCAGATGCGCTGCATCTCTTTGCGATCAATCATGCCATAGGCGCCCACGATCAGCACGCCGGCCAGGGCGGCGCGTGGCACGAAAGCCACCAGCGGCCCAAGCGCCAGCGTCGCGATCAAAACGAAAAGGCTGGCGAAGACATTAGACATGGGGGAGCGCGCCTTGGCTTCCAGGTTCAGGGCGGAACGGTTGAAGGAGCCGGAGGCCGGATAGCCGGAAAAGAGGCCGGCGGCAATGTTGGCCATACCCTGGCCCACGAATTCCTGGTTGCTGTTGAGACGCTCGCCGCTCTGACTGGCGATGGAGCGAGCAATCGAGGTGGCTTCAACCAGACCGATGGCTGCGACCGCGAGGGCGCCCGTGGAGAGGTGGCCGATCAGCTCCAGGTCGAGCAGCGGCAGTCGGGCCAGAGGCGGAAATCCGCCCGGCAGTTGACCAATAATCTTGACGCCATTGGCTGCCAGGTTGAACAGGGCCACCGCGGCGCCTGCCATCAAGAGGGCAATGAGCGGGCCGGGCAGGCGCCGATCGAACCGCTTGAGGCCCAGGATAAGGCCAGCCGCGCCCAGGCCAAGCGCCATGCTCACCGGATGCGCCTGCGACACGCTTTGCGCCAGCTTGACCAGGTTATCCAACAGGCCTGAGGCGCTGAAATCGAGGCGCAGGAGGTGGCGCACCTCGCCCACGGCGACGAGCACCCCAGCGCCGGCCGTGAAACCAACAATGACGGAGTCCGAAACGAAGTTCACGAGGATACCCAGGCGCGCCAGGCCCATGGCGATGCGCAAAATGCCGGCCATGACCGCCAACGTGCCGGCGGCCGCCATGAAGGGCGGCGTGCCCGGCGCGGCCACCGGAGCCAAGATCGAAAGCACCAGTACAGAGGCGGAGTTGGTTGGCCCGGTGTTGAGGTGGCTGGAAGAACCCCAAAGCGCGCCCACGATGCCCGCGGTCACGGCTGTGTAGATTCCCATTTGCGGCGGTAGGCCGGCCAACAGTGAAAAGACGATCGCTTGCGGCAGCAGCACCACCGCGATGGTCAGCCCGGCCACCATATCTGGCTGGAGGTTGGCAAGCCGGTAAGTACGCAGCAGATGAACCGGGCGTAAGAAGACAAACGGCAGGACACGCATTTTTGAGCTTTCTACACGGTTCTAACTCTCCCCCACCCGCGCCAGACGATGAGCGCCAAAGCTGAAAATGGGAAAGCCAACGGCAAAGGTCAACACGAGCGCGCCGGCTGGGCCGATCAGCCAGGCAGCCAGCGTCCAATCGGGGCGCCAGGCAGCGGCCAGCGCAGGTAGAGCCAGAAAAGCAAGCCCCACGAGCGCGTACAGAGACTGGACGATGAAGGCGATGAGGCCGCCCCAGCCGGAGCTCATGCGACGTGGGTCATCCCAATCGAGCCGCGCCCAGGGCACGCTCAACCCCACGCAAATCGCGATGACGCCTACGCCCAAGATCAAGGTGCCCAGGGTGGTGTAGATGAAGGCCAGGATGCTAAATTGACGCCAGACAGCCGCGCCCAGCATAAGCAGGACATCCAGGCCGGCAAGGGGAAGATAGGCAGACAAGAATTTACCGCGCAGCAATTCCCAACTGCTGAGCGGCGCCGCCTTGAGCAGCCACCACGATTTACCTTCCATGCTGATGCTGGTGAGCGCGACGCGGGTGAAAACGAGGGACGCGATGAAAAGGACGCTGCCCGCAAGGGCGATTTGGGCCAGGGTCAACGCGCCGTCGCCTTCCAGGCGGCCAAGCATCTGGCTGAGATTGGCGCGGTCGCGAGGCCCGCTGTTGGTCACGATGTTGAGGTAGATGAAGGGCACCAGGAGCAGAGGCGAGAGCATCTGGGCAAAGTTGCGCAGGTCGCGTGGGATGACGCGCCAATCCTTGAGCGCGATGGTCAGCAGGCTGGGCGCGGTGACCAGCGCGCCGCCGCGCCGGGCGCGCGCGCGGTCACGCGCGCTGCGCCGCGCCGAACCGGCGCTTTGCATGCGCGTCCAACCGCTGGTGTACAGGCGATCGGCCAGGACCACGCACACAGCAAAAAAGCCGAAGGTGATGAGCAGAAAAAGGGCTAAGTCAAGCAGGCTGACGCCGATCCGTCCATAGCCGGCGGCCACCAGGCCCCGCCCGGCGACCAGCGTGGGCAATGGCACGGCCGTCAGACGCTTCACGGCGGCCAGCAAAGCCTGCGGGTTGGATTCAAACTGCGCAAAACGCTCGACCCACAGACGCGAGGTTTGGCCGAGCAGGCTGCAGCTGAGGCCGAAGATGGCCGCGACGAAGCCGAGGACTTCGCGCACTCGGTGGGCCGGGGCGAAGCGCGCCACCAACATGACCGCGAGCGCGCCGATGCCGGTGGTGAGCAAAGGCGCTCCCAACAGGGTGAGCAACGCAAAGAGGAAGTACCACACCTGGTAGCCCAAACGCCAGCCGTAGGCAAAGAGACCGGGCACCGCCGTGATGACCAAAATGGCGTAGTACCAGGCAATACCATCGAGCAGCTTGGAGACAAAGACCGCGCGCCGGCTGACCGGCGCCACCATCAGCAGTTCCAGGTCATTGCTGAAGAAGAGGCTGCCCAGGGCAATGCTGAACGCGCTGATGAGCAGAATCAGGGCGGCGGCCGTCAAAATGAGGCCGGGGATGAGTGATTCCAGGTCGGCGCCGAGGAAGCGGCGCACCGCAGCCGCGCTGCCCCAGCCAACCAAACCGGAAAGGCTGCCCAGGCTGGCTGTCACCCAGCAGACGCCAATCAGGGTGAGGATCTTGCGCCAGCGCGTGCGTTTGCGCCAGTTGTTCCAGTTCAACTGCCAACGTAGTTGCAGCAACAGCAAGGTATCAGCAATCATTTTTTCTCTTTTTGTCTCCCGTGAGCGTTACGAGAGCACAGCCGCCAGTTCCTCGTAGTCCGCGCCGCCGGTCAGGCTGAGGAAAATATCCTCCAGAGAGCCGCTGGCGCCGCCCGCGCGCAGCTCTTCCATCGTGCCTACGGCGATGATTTCACCCTTGTTGATAATGGCAACCCGGTCACACATGCGTTCGGCAATTTCCAGGATGTGCGTCGAGAAAAAGACGGCGTTGCCGCGGTCGGCGATTTGCCGCAGCAGGGCCTTGATTAGCCGCGCCGACTTGGGATCCAGCCCCACGGTCGGCTCATCCAGGAAGAGCACCTGCGGGTTGTGGACGAGCGCGCCCGCCAGGGCCATCTTTTGCTGCATGCCGTGGCTGTAGCCTTCGAGTAAATCGCCCGCGGCCTCTTCCAGGTCGAAGAGCTTGAGCAGCTCCGCGGCGCGCGTCTCTAACTGCGCCGATGGCACCCGGTAGAGGCGGCCCATGAAGCGCAGAAACTCCCAGGCGTTGAGCTTGCCATACAGGTTGGGCGTGTCTGGCACGTAGCCGA
>CAZEPA010000225.1:0-6961 GCA_964513955.1 uncultured Anaerolineae bacterium
TGATCGGGTTGGCATCATTGATCACGGCGACCTGATTGCCTTGGGCACGCAAGCGGAGCTGCGTCGGCAGGTCGGCGAAAACGATGCGGTGGTGCTTCACGTGGGCGAGGGCGAGGACAGCGAGGGGCTGGCCGCTGCGGCCCGCAGCATTGCCGGCGTGCTGCGCGCACAGGTCTCCGACCACGCCATTACCGTCATTGCGCCTGAGGCGGAGGAGATCCTGGCCCCGGTCATCACCGCGGCCAACCGGCTCGGCGTTAAGATCAGGTCGGTTGAGATCAAAGAGCCGGATCTGGAGGCCGTCTTCCTGCACCTGACCGGCCGCGCCCTGCGTGATTAAGGAGGCCGCCGTGCAAAAAATTCTCCTCATCGGCTGGAAAGACCTCAAGCTGGCTTTCCGCGACCGCACCGCGCTCCTGTTGACTCTGGCTGCGCCCTTTCTGCTGACCCTCGGCCTGGGATTCGTCACCGGCCACTTTGCCGGCAATGCAGGCGGCATCGAGGGCATCCCGGTTGCGCTGGTAAACCAGGATGGCGGCCAGCTTGGCGACGCGTTGGTGGCTGTCTTCCAATCGGCTGATCTGGCCCAACTGGTCACCCCAGCGCTGTTGGCAGATGCGGCCGCGGCGCGCCAACAGGTAGACGCAGACAAGGCTGCGGCCGCCGTCATCATCCCAGCCGGCTTCACCGACAGCATCATCCCGCCAGTCGGAGCAGATGCCAGCCCGGCCGCGCCGGCCGTTGCCGTCGAGCTGTATGCCAATCCCACCAGCCCGACCCGCGCCAGCGTGATCCAGACGATCGTCGAACGCTTTTTGGGCCAGGTGGAGGTCGGCCGGATCAGCGGGCAGGTGGCGGTGACGCAGCTGCTGCGGGCTGGCCTGATCCAGCCGCAGGATGCCGCTCGCGTCGGTGCACAGATCGGGGCAGGCCAGGCGACCACCGGCGGGAACGCAACGCCGATCAGCGTCAAGACCACCGCCAACAGCGGCGAGGGTATCCGGTTCGACCCGCTGGCCTACATGGCGCCTGGCATGGCGCTGATGTTCCTGATGTTCGCAACCGCTCTCGGGGGCCGCAGCTTTCTGTTGGAACGCAGCCAGGGCACATTGCCGCGACTGTTGGTCTCCCCGATCACGTCCGGTCAGGTGCTGGCTGGCAAGACAATCGGAACGTACCTGACCGGCGTCGTGCAGATGCTGATCTTGATCGGCGCCAGCGCCCTGCTCTTCAGCCTTCGGTGGGGCGACTGGCTGGGCGTGCTGGCGCTGGTGTTAACGGCCGTTGTGGCCGCGACGGGCTGGGGCATGGTCATCACCGCGCTGGCGCAGACCCCCGGCCAGGTTATGTCTGTCGGCTCGGCGATTACCTTGCTCTTTGGCATCCTGGGCGGCACTTTCATCAACATGGACGCCATGCCCGCGTGGTTCCGGCTTGTCGCGCGCATCACGCCCAACGCCTGGGGGCTGGACGGATTCACGACGCTGGCGCTCGGCGGTCGCCTGGGTGATGTCTTGCCGATCGCCGCCGGCTTGCTGGTGATGGGGCTGGTTCTCTACGCAGCGGCGTTGGTCGTCCTGGGGCGCAAAGGGATCATGCAGCCATGAAAAAGATTCTTGCGATTGCCTGGAAAGACACGCGGCTGCGCTTCGCCGGTCCGTCGGAATGGCTCTTCTTCCTGATCTTGCCGGTCGCTTTCACCCTCGTGTTGGCCGGCGGCACCGGCGGATCGGCCGACGCGCGCGTGCGACTGGTCGTGACTGATGAGGCGGTCTCACCGCTCTCCGCGCAGCTCATCGCTGCGTTGAGCGACTCAACCACGGTGCGTCCCGACGTGCTGCCCAGGGCCGCGGCAGATGAGCAGTTTGCGCAGCGGCGAGCATCGGCTGCGTTGCTGATTCCGCCTGAATTCGACATGGCGCACCTGCTCCAGGGGCCGCTGCAGGTTGAGCTGCGCCAGCAGCCCAATAACATCAACGCGCTTGTGGCCTACCAGGCCGTCATGCATGAGGTTGACCGCATCGGCAGCCTGGTGAGCATTGCCAACGCCAGTTTGGCCGCGGCTGAGCAGGCGCGGCCCTTCGCGTCTGCGGCTGACCGCCAGGCCTATTTCGATGACGCGTTGGCCGCAGCAAGGGCGCAGCAGGCTCAAGCGCCGCAGCGCCTCACAATTACGCGCGGAGCCACGGCCGATCAGGTCGAGTACGATCCGCGGGCCAACTCGTCCGCGGGGCAGCTCATCACCTGGGTTTTCATCCCCCTGCTAGGCATCTCCAGCATGTTTGCCTACGAGCGACAGCGTGGAACCTTACGCCGCCTGCTCACCACGCCGACGACCAGCGCGACCTATCTCCTGGGCACGATCCTGGGCCAGGTAGCGACCGCGCTGGTCCAGATGCTGTTGTTGGTTGGCTTCGGCAGCGCAGTGCTGTGGCTCAACTGGGGACGCGACCCGGCGGCGTTGGCGCTCATGCTCGTGTCATCGGCGCTGGCGGCCGCCGCATTGGGCACGCTGATCGGTGCGTTTGCGCGCAGCGAAGGGCAGGCGGGCGGGTTAAGTTGGCTGTTGGGTATGTTGATGGCGCTGCTGGGCGGGTGTTGGTATCCGGCTGAGCTGTTTCCGCAGGCTGTTCGCACCGCCTCCCAGGTCTTGCCGACCACCTGGGCGATGCAAGGGATGCTGGCCCTCGTCGTGCGCGGCCAGGGGCTGGCGGGCATTGTGCTGCCCGTTGCGGTTTTGTTGGGGATGGCGGCCGTCTTCTTCGCCATCGGGGTCAAGCGTTTCCGGTTCGAGTAGCGAGGGGCCGGGCCAGGCAGGCGCCTGTGATAAGCTGCTGAGGTCGCAAGCAATGACCAACTCGATTCGCCCTGTCCGCCTCGATCCCGCCCAACGGGAGCGTGCTGCTGAAACGTTGACCCAGGCGTTTCGCCACGACCCGATGTACCGCTACATCTGCCCCGATGAGGCGGCGCGCGTGACTGCGACGCGGCGGCTGTGGGACGCGATCATCCGCCTGACCCTGATCTACGGCGAGGTTTGGACGACTGCTGAGGTGAAGGGTGTGGCCTGCTGGCTGGCGCCACGCCACTCGAACGTAGGCCTGCGGCACATGCTGCGCACCGGCTTCGCGCTAGCGCGCGCGCTGATGGGCTTCCCTGGCGACGCCCGCCGCCGGGCCCTGGGAGTGATGGGCTACACCGAACGGCTTCACCAGCGCGCCGTACCTGGCCCGCACTGGTACTTGATGGCGCTGGGTGTGGCGCCAGCGAGCCAGGGGCAGGGCATCGGGAGCCGCCTCTTACAGCCGGTGCTGGCGCGGGCTGACGCGGCGGGGCTGCCGTGCTACCTGGACACCGAGGCGGAGCGCAACGTGGCATTTTACCGAAACCAGGGCTTCGAGGTGCTCACCGCTGAGCCGCCGCCAGGCCATGATCTGATGGTATGGACGATGGCGCGACGATCCGTGGCGCGGCTCAGACCGAGGCGGTCGGGATGGTGAGCCGCCAGGAAGCCTATTGGAGAAAGCGTGCGTGACTGAGACTTCCGAAGTCTTGCAGACTTCGGAAGTCTGATTTTCTCAATCTTCTTCCGCGCCCGGTTTGTTCTGCAGAATTGCCTCGATCCTGGTCATCACTTCTGCAGTCAACTTCGGCGCGACGTCCAGGGCCATCATGTTTTCGTGCACTTGCTCTGGCCGGCTGGCGCCGGTGATGACCGTGCTGACGTTGGGGTTCTTCAAGCACCAGGCAAGGGCCATCTGCGCCAGGCTGCAGCCCAGTTCCGCGGCCAACGGCTGTAACTGCCTTACCTTATCCACGCGCGCGGGCGTGATCACGTGCTTCTGAATCCATTCGTAGCCCTTGAGCGCGGCCCGGCTGTCGTCAGGAATGCCCTCATTGTACTTGCCGCTGAGCAGGCCGGATGCCAGCGGGCTCCAAATCGTCGTACCCATGCCGATTTCGCTGTAGAGCCGCGCATATTCCTTCTCGAAACGGTCGCGTACGAACATGTTATACTGCGGCTGTTCCATTTGCGGCGGCGAGCCGTTGAGCTGGCGCGCCGCGCCATACGCAGCCATGATCCGGTCGGCCGGCCATTCGCTCGTGCCCCAGTAGAGGATTTTTCCCTGGTGCACCAGGTCGTCCAGCGCGCGCACCGTCTCCTCCACCGGTGTGTTGAAATCGGGCCGGTGACAGAAGAAGAGGTCGAGATAGTCCAGCCCCAGGCGCTTGAGGGAATTATGGCAGCCCTCGATGATGTGCTTGCGGCTCAGCCCCTGGTCATTCGGCCCATCGCCGCCCCAAAAGACCTTACTGGAGATCACTAGGTCCTCGCGACGCATATCCTTGATGACCTGCCCCATGACAGTCTCGGCCTGGCCATTGGCGTAAGCTTCGGCGTTGTCGAAGAAGTTGACGCCATGTTCGAGGGCTGCGTGTATGCACGCCCGCGCCGCCTCAACGCCCACCTGGCCGCCATACGTTACCCACGCGCCCAGCGAGAGCGCAGAGACCTTCAGGCCAGAACTACCCAATCTACGGTATTCCATTGTCTTTATTCTTCCTCTTCACGTGATGTAAGCTGCCAACGCCTGGTGAAAGCAGACCTCACCCAGGGCTGGCCCCAACTACCATATTAGTCGCCCATGCGCGGGGCGCACGACCGTGGATGAAACTCTCGATGGATCCCAGGTAAGCGGCGGGTCGCCGTTAGCGTCCAACCCGTTGACATCCGCGCCCTGGCCGATCACCCGCGTCACGGCCTGCGCATCGTTGTTCTTGATCGCGCTCATCAGCGCCGCACGCGTGATTTTCACGGATATTCTCCATGGTTCTATGGGTCTTGCAGATTGTACTCGGATTGGCGCGGGGTGGCAAGGCCTGGAGGAGGGAGTTTGGCGCTCGAAACATCAGAAGCTGCTGCTGACATCCCGAACATGTTGACTTATGGGTCAACTCCGACTATGATGAAGTTGTGTACACAGGGCGCCCAGGCAAAAATGAGAGGCGAGTAGATCGCCTGAGCCTGACGGCCGACGATCTGCGCGGCTGGGGACAGGGGCGCGTTAACCGATTTGTTTCATGAGGCAGTGAGTGACCTATGCGACCTTTTATCGGGAAGTCTCCCAGTGAATTCGATTTCAAAGCGATTCTCTACAGCAAGCGCGATTACGTGGCGTGGGTGGCCTTCAACCGGCCGCAAGTCCTGAACGCCATCAATTTGGACATCCTGCGCGAGCTGCAGATCGCGTTCAAGGATGCGATGTGGGATGATGGCATCGCCGTCGTAGTGCTGACCGGCGTTGGTGAGCGCGCCTTTTGCACCGGCGCGGACTTGCAGGAACAGAAACAGTTCCGCGAACGCCCGCGCGACTACTACAAATGGATGCGCGAATTCATTACGACACATGAATTGATGCGCAACCTGGGCAAGCCGATCGTGGCCCGGTTGAATGGGGTTGTCGTGGGCGGCGGAAACGAGTTCAACCTGAGCTGTGACCTGGCGATTGCCGCAGACGATATTTACCTACGCCAAGTCGGCACCAGCCGCGGCTCGGTGGCCCTGGCAGGCGCAACGCAGTTCTTGCCGCTGATGGTGGGTGAGCGTCGCGCGCGCGAGATTCTGTTTCTAAATGAAGAGATTCCAGCCGCCAAGGCCCTGGAATGGGGCCTGGTGAACGAGGTCGTGCCGCGGGCGGAATTGGATGCGGCGGTTGAGCGGCTGTGCGCCAAACTGGTGGCGAAGTTCCCCGAAAAGACACGTTACACCAAGCAGCAGCTCAACTTCTGGCGCGATCTCTCCTGGCACCTGACCATCGGCCATGGCGCGGATTGGCTGGCGATTCACAACACCTCGCCAGAAACGATGGAAGGGGTAAGCGCGTTCGAGGAAAAGCGCCAGCCGGACTACGCGCTGCTGCGCGGCGCGTGGGCTGCGGACGCCGCGCCTGAGTTCTACTGGGGGCCGCCCCTGCGCAGCTGCCAGGCGTGCGGCGCCGATCACATTCCAGCGCAGTTTACCTACTGTGGCGCTTGCGGCGCGGCCCTGGAGGCATAGAGCCGCCGGTTGGGCCGTGGGGGGCCGGGCGCTGGGGAGCGGCGGCGCACGATGACCAGGACTCCCACCTTATGCAGAATACAAAGGCGCCGGTTATTGTGAACCGGCGCCTTTGCGTACACATGAAAGGCTTTAGCGTGCAGCCTGGCCGTTCCCTAGATGCCATTGAGGGGGGCCTGTTTTTTTCGGCAAGCCCTTTTCTCCGGCGGTCAGGCGGTCAAGCGGCGCCTGTTTAGCGCGTCGCGCGCTGGCGCACTGCCATGCCCACCACAGCCAACAGCGCAAGTGCAAGGACCAGCGGCAGCCACAGGTTGCTCGACCCTGCGCCGCTGTTCAGGCTGCTCAACTCGACGCCGGTCGGCGGAGTCGTTGGCGTTGGGGTGGCGGTCGGCGGCACGCTGGTTGCCGTTGGGGTGGCGGTCGGCGGTACCGTTGTTGCCGTCGGCGTCGGGGTCGGTTGAGCCGACTGGCACGATTGCACCGTCACATCGTCAATGTCCCAACCGACATCGCTCACCGAGCTGTCGGAGCCGAGGCGCATGCGGAACTGCGCGGTCTGCCCGGCCAGGCTGCTGACATCGGCGATGGTTTGGAAGTAGGTGGTTCCGTTGCACCAGGCATTCAGGCCGGCCAGCGGGTTGCTGAAGTTGGCGGAGACCAGGCCAGTGTAGGGGCCGAGCAGCAGGTTGGCGTTCGCCACCTGCGTCCAGGTCGTACCGGCGTCGGTCGAGGTTTCCAGGATGCCGCCGTCGAAACAGGCGGTCGTCCCGCTGTTCTCCAGGTTCGGCAGATGCCAGAACTTCAGCACGACCGGGTTCTGGCCCGTGGGCAGCGCCACGGCCGGGGAGACCAGCCGCTGATCTGAAACTGAGGCCGGATCCAGGCCGCGGTAGTGCGACGCGC
>CAZEPA010000226.1:0-6942 GCA_964513955.1 uncultured Anaerolineae bacterium
GATTGGCGGCTGCCTGACCCGCCTTTCCACAGTGACGCTGCTCAACGTAACGGCCGGGGGCGGTTCTACCGTGCCAACGTTCGTGGTGTAAACCAGGCAGACGACATGAGATTCGACGGGAGGCACGCGATGTTCCAAGAGCCCAGTCTGAACATTGGTATTAGCGAAGAATACCAGATCATTGACCCAGAGACGCGCGAACTGCGTTCCATCATTTCACGCGTGATGGACAACGAACGCTTGATCCTGCGCGAACAGGACGCAGAGGGCGAGGTGCAGGTGGAACTGCCAGCCACGCTGGAAATGGGCACTCCAGTCTGCGCCAATATCAAAGAGGCTCGCCAGGCCTTGATCCAGCAGCGGAAAGGCGTCATGAAGCTGGCCCACGATCGCGGCTATGCGGTAGCCCTGGCCGGCACGCATCCGATCACTTCCTGGCGCAAGCCAGGCATACCACGACCCGGTCACATCGAAGGACTCGTCGCGGGACGCGACATGCTGGCCCAACGCCTCCTGATATTCGGCACGCACGTCCACATCGGCATCGAAGATCCAGAGCTGCGCATTGACGTGATGAATGTCATCCGCTACATGCTGCCGCACATGTTGACCCTCGCCACCAGCTCGCCTTTTTGGAGCGGTCGCAACACCGGCCTGAAGTCGTACCGTAATGTGCTGTTGGAAAACCTCCCCCGCAGCGGCATCCCACACCATTTCGCCTCGTGGAGCGAATACCGCCAGTACGTTGACATGCTGATGGCAACGCACTGCATTGACCACGAGCGTCAGATTTACTGGGACGTGCGACCCCACTGGCGTCTGCCCACCCTGCAATTCCGCGTCTTCGACGCGTGCACCACCGTGGATGAGGCGCTGTCAGTTGCGGCGCTGGTGCAAGCGACAGTGGCCTGGCTCGTGGAGCTGCGGCGCCATAACATGATGTTCCGCGACTACACTCGCAGCCTGGTAGCCGAAAATAAGTGGCGCGCAGTCCGCTATGGTCTCGATGGTAAACTGGTGGATTTCGGCAAAGAGCAGCAGTTCTCCGCCAAACAGCTTGTGCGCGAGCTGCTGCGCCTGGTAGATCCCATGGTGGATGAGCTGGACAGCCGCGACGAAGTAGAATTCGCTTATTCCATCATCGAGCAGGGTAACAGCGCCGACCGTCAGTTGCGCGTGTATGAGGAAAACGACCATGACTTGCGGGCGGTGGTGGACCATCTGATCGCCGAGACACGCATGGGCCTGGACTGAAGGCGGTCGTCCTGCTATTTCCCGGGTTGGCAGCGAGAGAAGAACGACTGCCCGCCACCCACCATGCGTCCAAGACAGAAAGCAATGGCAAGAGGTAGATTTATGGTAAAGCGACCATCGCTCACGATCGGCGTCGAAGAAGAGTACCAAATCATTGATCCCTCCACGCGCGGCTTGAAGGCTGCCATCACGGAACTGATGGAGCAGACAGGCGCCCAGAACGTTGAGAAGGGAGTGCTAAAAGAGCACGCCATCAAGCCAGAAATGCACCAGTCTATGGTGGAGCTGGGCACGCCGATCTGTCAAAACATCACCCAATTGGCCGACGAGCTGCGCAAACAGCGCGAATCCATCATCAGCCTGGCTGAGGAGCATAACCTGGCGATTGTGGCGGCCGCCACGCATCCGTTTTCGCATTGGCGGCAGCAGGAGATTACGCCATTCGACCGCTACAAGGGCGTGGTGCAGGACATGCAGATCCTGGCGCAGCGCCTCTTGATCTTCGGCATGCACGTCCACATTGGCATCGAAGATCGTGACTTTGCCATTGACTGCATGAACGTCGTGCGCTACATGCTGCCGCACATCCTGGCCTTATCCACCAGCTCGCCCTTCTGGATGGGGCAAAATACTGGTTTCAAATCCTACCGTAGTATCGTCTTCGAGGATTTCCCGCGCTCCGGCGTGCCCGAACGCTTTGAATCGTGGGGCGAATTTCAGCGTTTCATAGACACCCTCATCAACACCGGCTGCATCCCCAACGGCTCTAAGATCTGGTGGGATGTGCGGCCGCACTACGCGTTCCCCACCATCGAGTTCCGCGTGTGCGACATGGTCACGCGCGTGGATGAGGCGATCGCGATTGCCGCGCTTATCCAGGCTGTGGTCGCCTGGCTGTGGGAACTGCGGCGGCGCAACGTCACTTTCCGCATCTACCGCCGCGATTACATTGAAGAGAATAAGCGCCGCGCGGTGCAGCATGGCATTGACGGCAAGTTGATTGACTTTGGCAAGTACACCGAAGTACCCACTCGACAACTGGTGCGCGAAATTCTGCGCCTGGTGGACGAGCAAGTGGAGGAACTGGGCAGTCGCGAAGCAATCGAACCGATCTACCGTATCCTGGAACATGGCACCAGCGCCGACCGCCAGCTCAAAGTGTTCGAACGGACGCACGACATCAATGCGGTCGTGGATCATCTGATCGCCGAAACCAGGATGGCATAACCCGCGCGGAGAGAAAAAAGGCTTCCGAAGTCTGCTGTGACTTCGGAAGTCTTTTATTTGCTCTTTCCGCGTCTCTATTCTTCCCGATCTTTTGCGGCCTTGCGCCGCAGGTCTGAATTCAGAATCCGCTTGCGCATCCGGATGTTGAGAGGCGTCACCTCGACCACTTCATCGTCGGAAACGAATTCGATGCAGTCGTCCAGGCTCAAGATGCGATGCGGGGTCAGGCGGATTTGAATTTCACTGCTCGACGCGCGCATGTTGGTCAACTGCTTCTTCTTGCACACGTTGACATCCATGTCACTGTCGCGGCTGTTCTGGCCGACGATCATGCCTTCGTAGACATCCCGGTTGGGGCCGATGAAGAGCGTGCCGCGCTCCTCAGCGTTCTTCAAGCCATAGGTTGTGGCAACGCCGGCCTCCCAGGCCACCAGACTGCCATGCGTGCGCGTCCCAATCGCCCCGTAGAATGGCTCATAGCCCGCGAAGAGGGTATGGATGATGCCGTTGCCTTTGGTCATCGTCAGGAAATCGTTGCGAAAGCCAAGTAAGCCGCGCGTCGGCACCTTGTAGTGCAGAAAGACGATGCCCGTGTCACTGTGGCGCATGTCTTGCAGCTGCGCCCGCCGGGTGCCCAACATCTCAACGACCGCGCCCAGCCAGGGTTCCGGCACTTCGATATAGGCCTCCTCAATAGGCTCCAGGCGCTCGCCTGTCTCCGCATCGGTGTGGAAGATCACTTCCGGCTTGCTGACCTCAAACTCATAGCCTTCACGGCGCATCGTTTCGATCAGCACCACCAAGTGCAGTTCACCGCGTCCAGAGACCAGGAACGTGTCGGCTGAGTCGGTCTCATCCACGCGCAAGCTGACGTTGTGTTCCAGTTCCTTGAACAGGCGCTCACGCAGCTTGCGGCTGGTGCTCCAGGTGCCCTCGCGTCCCGTGAAGGGGCTGGTGTTGACGCCAAAGGTCATGCGCACGGTCGGCTCTTCAATGCGGATGGGCGGCAATGGGTGCGGATCACTGGCGTCGGCCACTGTCTCGGACACGGTGACCTCTGGCAGACCCGTCACTGCCACAATATCGCCCGCCTCCACCTCTTCTTGTTCCACGCGCTCCAGGCCTTGATGCGAAAAAACCTGCGCCAGGCGGCCGAACCTGGCCTGACCGCTGGTCGCGATCACAGCCACCTGCTGCAAACGGTGCAAACGGCCGGCAAAGAGACGGCCGATCGCAATACGCCCCTTGTAGTCGTCGTAGGCCAGCAGAGTGATGAGCATTTGCGCCGGGCCGCCCATGTTGACCGTGGGGCCTGGCAGGTAAGCGAGGATCAGGTCGAGCAGTGGGGTCAAGTCCGGCGCCAGCTTGTCCGGATCTTCGCCCGCGCGACCTTGCTGGCCAATGGCGTAGATGACAGGAAAAGAGGCCTGCTCATCGGTGGCGCCCAGGTCAATGAAAAGATCGAAGATAGCGTTGGTCACCCATTCGGGCCGGCTATCCTTGCGATCTACCTTGTTGACCACCACGATCGCGCGATGCCCCAATTCCAGGGCCTTGCGCAGGACGAAGCGTGTCTGCGGCATTGGCCCATCCACCGCATCTACCAAGAGCAGCACGCCGTCCACCATGTTGAGCACACGCTCGACCTCGCCGCCAAAATCTGCGTGGCCCGGCGTATCTACGATGTTGATCTTGACGCCCTTGTAGTAGACCGCCATGTTCTTGGCGAGGATGGTGATCCCGCGCTCGCGCTCCAGATCGTTGGAGTCGAGCACGCGCTCAATCACCAGTTGGTTGTCGCGAAAGACCCGCGTCTGTTTGAGAATGGCATCTACAAGGGTCGTTTTTCCATGATCCACATGGGCAATAATGGCGACATTCCGAATATCGTTTCTGGTTGTCAGGTTTAGTTCAGGCATTTAGTTAGTTTTCCACTTCGATTCAACGGTGTCTACTCAATTGGCTGGGGTGGGTGGCGATGCCCGCCGCTAGACGATCCTCGGCCGCGCCCCATGAATGATTTCCACACAAAAAAGGCCCTCACCTGGCGGCAAGGGCCTTTGGCGTTACTTGTCTACAGGCGCGCCGATCAGTAACGAATGGTGACCGGCATTCCGATGTAAGCTAGGCTGTACAATTGAGCGGCTGTCGTGTTGTCCAACATGACGCAGCCAAAAGTGATGGGTGTTCCCACCAGGCCTGCCCACACTTCGCCGCCGTTTGGGTACCAGGGTTGACCATGAATCCCATTTTCGCTCGAGCCAGCCCAATAGATGCCAAGCCAGTAGGGCATCCAGAACTGCCAGCGTGAGCCCCAGGCGTTACGAATTTTGCTCTGCACACGGAACGAGCCGGTTTTCGTGCCGGAGCCTGAGCGTCCGGTGGAGCAGCGCCAGGTGTTGAGCAGCGTGTTGCCCGAGTAGAGCTGGCAGCGCTGCGCTGAAATGCTGACCTGGAAACTCAAGCCGCGGCTGCCGGTCCCTGGATAAGCCGGAGCGCCGCCGCTCGTCACGGCGCCGCCGCTGGGGATGCGCAGGCGCTGGCCCACAATGATCAGATTGGCGCTGCGCAAGCCATTGGCGGCCATGATGGCAGCAACCGATGCGCCATAACGCGCCGCGATGCCGCCGAGAGAATCGCCGCGGGCGACCACATGCACGCGCGCGCCGGCGGCCGGGGCGCTGCCGCCCGCAGCCGGCGCCGCGCCGTTGACGCGCAGGCGCTGACCGACGACAATCATGCTGGCGTTTGACAGGCCGTTGAGGGCCATCAAGGCGGCCACGGTGGTTCCGTAGCGGGCAGCGATGGCGCTGAGACTATCGCCCGCTTGCACCACATAGACGCCGCTGGCGCCGCCGGTTGCTGTGCTGCTGCCGCCGGGAATCTGCAGGCGCTGACCCACATACACCAGGTTGGCGTTGTCAATGCCGTTGGCCGTCATAAGCGCCTGCACCGTAACGCCATAGCGCAAGGCAATACTGCTCAGGGTCTGGCCCGCCTGCACCACATGAATTCCGTCCAGCGAGGGTTGTTCGTTGGGGAGGGCAAAGGCAGGCACGGCCGAAGCCAGCATCACGAGTAAGATCAACACCGCCGTGATGAGTCTGCGTTGTGACATAGTTCCTTCTGTCAACTCCTTTCAAGAAAACCCCGAGCTGTTTCAGCTTATTGCAATATCATGAACCATGATTTTAGCACTCTCTGGGAAAAGCGCCAAAATGGCCCAGTTGAACAAACGATGACCGCGAACCCACGGGCCTGATCTGAGAGATGTTTCCGGTTTTTTCAGGACCGCTTGGCGCGGATTTTCACGCGCGGCCATCCGCCCTCCAGCGCCGACAACGTGTTGATCGGCCGCAGTTTCATGGCCGTGCCTGCGCTCAGCAATTGGGAAGCAAGGCGAGGATTGTGCTATAATACGGCGCATTGCACCAACCGCCGCGCTGCCCTCCGGTCTTGGCGCTGCATCGAAGCCCGCCAGGAACTGGCGCCGCCGCGGCAACGTCAGTGCAGACGCGATTCAATTCATCCACACGAAGGACGGCACGATGTCATTTTCCCTGAACCCGGCAGCCGCAGCGACTGGCCCCGCTGAGCCACGCGCTCCAAACCTGTTTTCGCTGCTGTGGTGGATCCTGGTACGTCCGCGCGCGGCCCTCACCGCGGTGCGCGAGGGCCGCCGTTGGCTGTTCGTCCTCCCGCTCGTTGTCATGATCAGCGTGCTGGCGCTGCGCGTCGTGATCGAGGCGCCCTACGTGGCTGAGCAGCGCCGGTTGGCAAGCATCGAGCAACTGCGACAAAGCCTGCCGCCGCAGGATTTTGCGAATCTGCCGCCAGAAGCGCTGCAGGGGCCAGCGCCGCAACCGATTGCGTTGGGGCTTTTGGCTGCCATTGGGCCGCTGCTGTTGGCCTGGATCGTGCGCGCCGGCTTCTTGCACCTGCTTGGGCTGGCATTCGGCGGCCAAAACACCTATGGCGCTCTGTTCAGCACATCCGCCTGGGCCAGCCTCCCCCTCATCGTGCGCACCATCTTGCAGATTATTTTCATCTCCAGCACCCATGCGCCCATCGTGGGCGGCGGCCTTTCTGGCCTCGTGACGTCGGCCGATCAGATCCTCAACGGACAGTTGGGCTTTTGGGGCGCGGCGCTAAGTTCAGTTGACTTGTTTGCCATCTGGTATGTGGTTCTTCTGGGGATGGCCGTGCAGATCAGCGGGCGCTTGAGCCGCAACAAGACGATCATCATCATAGGCATCTACGTGGTGGTTTCCATGTTGGTTGGAGCGGCGCCGAGCCTACTCTTGGGCGCTTTCTCGCAGGGGTTCTAGCCCCAACCATGCCGACGGTGATCATCGAAGTGGCGGATCTGCAAAAAACGTATGTGATGGGCAAAACCCAGGTTCATGCGCTGCGGGGGGTTAGCCTGAGCGTGCACCAGGGCGAGTTCTGCTGTCTGATGGG
>CAZEPA010000227.1:0-6923 GCA_964513955.1 uncultured Anaerolineae bacterium
TATGCCTGACCCTCACATCGTTCTGATCGGAGCCGGCAGCGCCGGCGTGGGTCTCGATACCCTGTGTGACCTGTTTGCGCACCGCGAAGAGCTGGTCGGCGCGACGATCGGCCTGGTGGATGTGGACGCGCCGGCGCTGGCAAAGGTGGAGCGCCTGGCCCAACGCCTGAACGCGGCCAGCGGCGCGCCCTTCACGATCCAGGCCAGCACAGACCGGCGCGCGCTGCTGCCCGGCGCGGACTTCGTGGTGATCGCGGTCGAGGTCAACCGCCTGCCGCTCTGGCGCCTCGATTGGGAAATTCCCCGCCGCCATGGCGTGCGCCACATCCTGGGTGAAAACGGCGGGCCGGGCGGTCTGCTGCATGCCCTGCGCACCGTTCCCCTGGTGCTGGAGATTGCGCGCGACATCGAGGCGCTGTGTCCGCACGCGCTGGTCATCAATTTCACCAACCCGCTCTCACGCGTGTGCCTGGCGCTCAGCCGCTACACACATCTGAACGTCATCGGTCTCTGTCACCAAATCGGCGCCGGGCTCGCCAACGTCGCCCAAACGCTCGACCTGGATGAGGCCGAGATTGATCTGCAAGCCGTTGGCATCAATCATTTCACCTGGATCACCGCGCTGCATCATCGCCGCAGCGGCGCAGACCTCTACCCCGCTTTCCGCACGCGGTTGGCCCAACGCCCCGCGGCCTTCGAGCCGCTGTCCCGCCGCTTGTACCATGCCTTCGGTCTCTATCCCGCCACCGGCGACGACCATCTAGGCGAGGAGATCGGCTGGGCCTGGGAAACAGATGCCCTGGCCGCAGACACGACTACCGCCGCAGAACCGGCCCTCTTCCGCAGCCAGCTGGGCCTCAAGGAAGTAACCGCCGCCGCCCTGGACGAAGCCTTGCACGATGACGAAGCGCTGACCGCGCTACTCGACCATCGCTCGGATGAACGGATCGTGCCGGTCATCTGCGGCGTCCTGCACAACCGCCGCCAGGTCGAATTGGCCGTCAACGTGGTCAACCAGGGCGCGGTGCGCAACTTGCCAGACTGGATGATCGTGGAGGCGCCGGCCGTGGTCAGCCGCGCCGGCGTGCAGCCGCTGGCGATGGGAGACCTGCCGGCCGGCTGCGCGGCCCTGCTGCAGCAACGCAGCGCGATCGCCAGCCTGACCGTGGAAGCCGCGGTGCATGGCGACCGCCAGGCGGCCCTGCAGGCGCTCCTGCTCGATCCCGTGGTCAACAGCTATACGGCCGCGGATGCGCTGCTCACGGAACTGCTGGCGGCGCAGGCGTCTTATCTGCCGACCTTCGCCCGGCGCGCAGGAGCCTGAGAAAAACTATGTCGAGGCCGTGGTTGATGGCTTTCCTGGTGTTTGTCAACGTCGTGAGCACGGGCCTTTCGGTCGTGGCGTTCAAACATGCAGGCATGGCCCAGGAGCCGCGCGCATTTCTCTGGCAGCAGATTCTGGGCAATTTTTGGGGCTTTGTCAGTGTGATCGCGTTTACGTTCCTGACCCGGCACCTGGCGCTGAACGTGGCCTATCCGGTCACGGTGGGATTGGCGGTCTTGCTGGTGCAGCTGGTCTTTGCGCGCGCCTATTTTGGGGAAATCGCCACGCCGCCCCAGATCGTGGGTGCGTTGTTCATCGCGATGGGGATTGCGCTGGTGGCCCGTCGCCCGTAACACCCTGGCAGCATCGGAGGCTCTATGCAAGCCATCGTTTTTCGCTACAGCCTACCGCGCTTTGCCCTGGCGACCGTGCTCGGCGCGCTGACGCCGCGCGCGTACGCCGGCCCGGTCGCACCGACGACCCTGCGTGAGGTACCCGAACCAGCGCTGCCCGCGCCCGATTGGGCCATCGTGCGCACAACCTTGTGCGGTATCTGTGGCAGCGACACGAAGCAGATTTACCTGAACGGCGCATTCGACAACCCGCTGACCTCGCTCATCTCGTTTCCTCACATCCTGGGGCATGAAGTGGTGGGCGTGATCGAAGCGGTGGGGCCGGGCGTTACCACCCGCCGGGTGGGCGAGCGGGTGGTTGTCAACCCGTGGCTCTCCTGTGCGCCGCGCGGCATCCAACCACTCTGCGCGGCGTGCCAGCAGGGCCAGGTGACGCTGTGCGCGCATTTCACCGAAGGCCACCTGGCGCCGGGCATTCACCTGGGCAACTGCCGCACGGCCGGCGGCGGCTATGCCCCGCGCCTGGCCGCGCACGAATCCCAGTTGATTCCCATTCCCGACACGGTCAGCTTTGAGCAAGCCGTTCTGGCTGATCCCTTTGCGGTCAGCTTACATGCGGTGCTCAAGGCGCCGCCTACACCGGGCGACGCGGTGCTGGTTTATGGCTGCGGCACGTTAGGATTGTTAGCCATTGCCATCTTGCACGTCCTCTTTCCAGCCACGCATATCATGGCCATTGCCCGTTATGCGCACCAGGAGCAGATGGCGCGTGCGCTGGGCGCGCAGCAGGTCATTCGCGCGCGCCAGGCCGCCCAGATCATCGAGACCATAGCTGAGTGGACCGGCGCGCCCATCCTGCGCCCGCAGCAGGGACAACCGTGGCTGCGCCAGGGCGTAGATGTCATCTATGACATGGTGGGCTCGCCAGAATCGCTGGCCGTGGGCGTACGCGTGACCAATCCGCGCGGACGTATCGTCATCAGCGGCGTGGATCGGCCGGCGCGTTTCGAGTGGACGCCGCTCTACTTCAAAGAGCTGCAGCTGATCGGGTCGAACGCGTTTGGTGTGGAAGAATGGAATGACGTGCGCCAACACGCGATGGCGTTCTATTTGCAGTGGACGGCTGAGGGCCGATTTGACCTTGCTCCCCTGATTACGCAGCGCTTCCGCTTGCCGCAGTATCAAGAGGCTTTTGTCACCGCACATCGCAAAGGCGCGCACCAGGCGATCAAGGTGGTTTTCGAGCTGGCTTCAGGCTGAGCTTTCGTCCGCAATGAGGAAGGTCACAAAAAAGGTGGCGCCGCGCCCGACGTCGCTTTCTAGCCAGATGCGACCGCCGTGCAGTTCGATCAAACCGCGCGCAATGTGCAGCCCCAGGCCGGTGCCGGCTTCGCTCGTCAGATAGGCGCTTTCGGCGCGGAAAAAGCGATTGAACAGTCTCGGTTGATCGCTGGCCGAAATGCCCACCCCCGTATCACTGACCGTTAACAGCACAAACCCAGGCTCCGCCGCCAACGCCACGTTTACGCTGATATGGCCTCCGCGTGCCGTGTACTTGCAGGCATTGTCAAGCAGATTGCCGATGATCTGAATGGCCCGCATACGGTCGCACAAAACCGGCGGTAGATCAGGCGCGATAGTCATCTCGATGACCTGCTCTTTGGCCTCTAGCTGCGGCATCATTTCGGTGACAACTTTCTGAACCAAAGGCGGCAACGCGGACGGGACCAGGATCAATTCAACGCGGCCAGCCTCCAGGCGCGTGGCATCGAGCAAGTTGCTGGTGATCGAAATGAGGTGTTTGACGCTGCTTTCGATGATGCGAAGGGCATCTTCCTGGGCTTGAGATAGAGAGCCGAACATGCCTTCCAGGAGCATCTCCAGGTAACCGTTGATGGACGTGAGCGGCGAGCGCAGTTCATGCGCAGCAATCGAAACGAACATGGATTTCATCTCATCCATGCGTTTCAACTCCGCATTGAAGGAGGCCAGGTGCTGGTTTTGGCGCAGCAGCTGATCGCGCAGCAGGCGCAGTTCATTCCGTTGTTGAACCAGGTGCTGGCCGGTTTCGCCCACAGACGTATTATCCTCCAAGAGATGCACCAGGCCATTGATGTGGCCGGCGGCGT
Source organism: uncultured Anaerolineae bacterium (assembly GCA_964513955.1). Lineage (GTDB taxonomy): Bacteria > Chloroflexota > Anaerolineae > SSC4 > Amarolineaceae > Amarolinea. Next base: position 3,807 of record CAZEPA010000227.1, read on the forward strand.
CACGGTGCGGCAGATTGATCAAGTTGAGATAAAGAGTCTTTCCCTCATGGCCGTCACGGTTTAGCCACGACAGTTCGAAGCGCGGCTGGCGTCCAGCCAGGATATTGTCCATCTCTTGCTCGCTGCCGATCAATTCCGGCACCAGGTCGAACATGGACAAGCCGACGCAGTCCTTGTCGGCACAGGTAAAAAGAGACAACTCCCCGCCCATCCGCACGACGCGCAGAGCCGCATCACTGATGGCATAGGCCAGGCGGCGTTCTTGAAACAATAAATGTGCGATGGTGATATCGAGTTCATGGCTGGTCATATTGATGGTGCCTGTGCGAGCATGGCGCGGCCCAGGTGGCGAAAAACCGATTCGACCTCTGCACCGCTGCGGGCGCTGGTCAGATACCACGGAAAATGGTTTAAGTCTGCCAATGCTTCGATCTGCGATGGCTGCAGCAGACGTTGGTCAAGCAGATCGCACTTGTTCCCAGCGATCACAATGGGCGTAGAGGGGCTGATGGAGGCAAGGTCTCGCAGATAGACATGGAGGCTGTCAAGCGTGGAAGGGCGGGTCAAATCACAAACAAAAATAGCGCCGGCCGTGCCGCGCAGATAGCTGGCCCGTACGCGGTCGAATTCCTCACTGCCCGCCAGATCCCAGAGCATCATAGTCATTTCGATCATCTCCTCCTGGCGCGGAATGACGACCGTCTTACGGCTCACTTTGACGCCGACGGTGCTCAGATAACGATCATCGAACAGGTCGTACACAAAACGGCGCACCAGGCTCGTTTTGCCCACGCCAAAATCACCCAGGAGGCAGACTTTCTTGCTGACGACGTTCATGATGGCAATCCTTGGCTTTCAAGCCAATGCAGAGGGGGCAACGTCAATGCGAGGGATTCTGCCGGCGTCTGGCGAGACAGGGGTGGCCGTGGGCGGCTGTCCGCCGCCCGACTCGTCGAGCGTTAGAAAACCCGCAAACACCCAGCCAGCGACGCCGCTGTTCGAGCAGCAGACATAGTACCAGGTTTTTGTATCGTTGCGTTTCAGAATCTCGACACGCTGACCACGGCTAATACTGCCGATGACCGCATAGTTTAGGCCTGGGCCGCGACGCAGGTTCTGCATCCCCGCCGTTGATCGCGCAAACGCCTGCGGCGTCGGCGTTGCTGTGGGAGTGGAAGTCGTCGTGGGGGTGGCTGTGGGAACAGCCGTGGGGGTTGGCGACGGGGACGGAATCGGAGTCGAGGTGGCCGTCGGGGGCAAGGGAGGCGTCACCTCGATGTAGATCACCGTCGGTTTCGATAGGTTGTTCGCCCACTGGGCTATCGCCCGCGCCGCCACACAGGTCAAGGCCAGGCACAGGACCACGGCGAGAACGGCGCCGAATAGGATACGCTTTTGGCCGCTCGTCAGGGTCTGTGACGGGGTTGGCGTGGGCGCGTCCGGGGTGAAGAGCGACCGCAGGGGAGTCTCCACCGGAGCCAGCGGCGATGCGTCGCCATCGTAATCGCGCAACACCTCTTCGTACTGATTTTGAATATCAATGAGCAGGCTGCGCATGTGGGCGCGAAAGCCGGGCGGCTCAATGCCGTCTACCACGACCGCCAGATAAACGTGCTGCGCGGCTTCGATCACAATCCGGCGATCGCCGTACTGGATTTCGTCCAGTTCGCGATCATGGACTGCGCCAAAAGCATCCTGCGCAAAATCGCGGATGGCGGTTAGCATGCCGCTGATGACGTCAGAATCACGCAGCTCAGCCGGTTGAGGCGATGCATACCAGAGCAGGAGGCCCGTCGGTCGCTGGATCAAGAAAATCTCAGCCACGGCAAATGGCAATGCCTGGCGCAGTATCATTTCGCCGTCAGACACGCCGCCCAGTCGGGCGCGTGTGCGCCGCCACGCCGCACTGGGAGTCAGCGACGTGCGCATCTGCGCGTCCACACTGCGCGCCAGGTCTCGGATTGCCTCACTGACCGCGCGCACCACGACCTCGCCGATGATCGGATAGAGCGCCTCGATCATTTCGGCGCGTGCGTCGCGAATCTTCTGTCGCAGCACATCACCCAGTACCGGCATCAGAAGCGCAATGAGCGCCTCTTTGTCAGTGACTTGCCGCTCCAGATCGGCCACCTGCCTGGACAGGTCATCGCTTCGCTCGCGCTCGGCGCGCAGCAAAATCTCGCGCAGATCATCGGCTGACGTGTCTGACCACGCCGGCAGCTCAAGCGCGGGTTCGCCCGAGAGGCTCGTGTCGTCCTGCTCAGACGAGAAAGCCATCGTCGGCAAGACTCACTAGATTGCCACTACTCACTGGGAACCAGGCCGTGCAGAAGTTCTGCCAGAGACCCGCCAGTCTTCAGGTGCGTGCCGAGGTTGACAAACAGCTCACCCAACGCGGCGCGATCCGTCTTCTCCAACGACAAGGACTGAGCCGTTTGGCGCAGCTCGGTGCGGACGTCCTCATCGCCCTGGCGTAGATCGCGGCGGACGGCCTGTATGCGCTTGTTTTGCTCACCATCCTGATCGGCCAACTGCTCAGTCAGGCGATCAATTTCCTGCTGCAAGCGCTCGGCATCACGCTGCAGGGCCTGAAAACGTTGTTCATACTCGCGGATCTGGGGGCCGAAGATGATATCACGAATGCGGTCCACTTCTTGGGGAGTGCTGACGGCGGATGGCTGGACTGGCTTCTGGGTCATGAGATTCTCCTCAGGAAAAAAATGATGATGAGCCATTAAAATGACAGCTAAGATGACGCGAATGCATAGGTTCGTTGCTGTGGAAAGCTGTAGCCTTGCCCGCGTTCAGTCACGATGTAAACCGGTTTGGTGGGAATCGCTTCGATCTTCTGACGGAGCCGATAAACATGCACCCGCAATGTATCTTCAAAAACCTCGTCAAGCGGCCATAGGCGGCGCAAGATGAAATCGGTCGAGACTGTGTGGCCCGCGTTGCGCATCAAAATGAAGAGTATCTTGGCCTCTGTAGGAGTCAGGGCAACGATCTGGCCCTGCACGATCGCCTGTTGGTGAGCAAAATCAACCGCCAGGCGCGCATCAATTTGAATGACGGGGTCAAGCGCGTAGGCAAAATCACCAATACGGCGTAACACCCGTT
>CAZEPA010000228.1:0-6914 GCA_964513955.1 uncultured Anaerolineae bacterium
GCCCACGTTGAAGGGGATACCGACGGCCGAACCCCACGACAGCTTCTGCGTCGAACAGCATGGGAACAATGCGCGAGACCGTGTCATTCTTGGTGGTGCTGGGCAGGGCGATAATGGGCCGGCCGCCCTTGCTGCGCGAGGCGCCATAGATGAAGTCCAATTGCCCGCCAACCCCGCTATAGAACTTGGTGCCGATCGAATCCGCACACACCTGCCCCGTTATATCCACCTCGATAGCCGAATTGATGCACACCATGTTGTCATTCTGCGCGATGATGAATGGATCATTGACATAATCTTGTGGGTGGAACTCTACGATTGGGTTATTGTCCACAAATTCATAGAGGTTTTGGCTGCCCAGGATGAACCCAGCCACGATTTTGCCGGGGTGCAGCGTTTTGCGTTCGTTGTTGATCACCCCAGATTCCACGAGAGGAATGACGCCGTCTGAGAAAAGTTCGGTGTGAATGCCCAGGTCGCGCTTGCTGTTGAGAAAATGCAGCACGGCGTCGGGAATAGCGCCAATGCCCATCTGCATGGTGGCCCCGTCAGGAATCAGGTCTACAATGTGTTCGGCAATCTTCTTTTCCAGCTCGCCGGGCGTGCCTTGCGGCACTTCCGGCAGCCGATAGCTGACCGGCACCATGTAGTCCACCTTGCTAATATGGATGAAGCTGTCTCCCAGGGCGCGCGGCATGAACTCGTTGACTTCCGCGATGACAATCTTCGCGTTTTGCGCGGCCGGCTTGGTCAGGCCAACCTCAACGCCAAAGGACAGGTAGCCGTGCTCATCGGGCGGGGAGCAGTGAATCAATGCCGCATCGAGCGGCAGCTGCCCATTACGGAACAAGTCGGGAATTTCGGACAAAAAGACCGGCGTAAAGTCGGCGCGGCCCTCGTTCACGGCGCCACGCACATTGTGGCTGATGAAAAGGGCATTGACGCGAATCTTGCCCGCCATTTCTGGCGCTACATACTTGGCGTCGCCGATCGTCAGAACCTGCACAATTTCCACATTCTCAACGTTACCAGCCGCGGCCCGATTGACCAGCGCGCTGAGGAGTTGTTGAGGCACGCTGCAATTGCCTGTCAAGAAAAGACGATCTCCTGATTTGACGGCCTGCACCGCTTGATCGGCCAGAACGATTTTGTTCCAGCAGCGCATCATCCAGTTATTCATAGCTCAATCATCCCACGTTCTTAAGAACTCACATTGTAGGCGGCAGCCAGGCCAGGCAGCAAAATCTTGCCCGCCCGGGTATTTACGCCGCGTGCCAGTGACGGTGACTTCTCGATGGCCGCATCCAAACCCTCGGACGCAATACTATGGATATAGGGCCAGGCTGCGTTGTTGAAAGCGTGCGTGGCTGTGCGCGCCACAATGCCGGTCATGTTGGGGACACAGTAGTGGATGATGCCCTCTTCGATGTAGGTAGGAGATGTGTGCGTCGTGGGTCGGGTGGTTTCAACACAGCCGCCCGTCGTCACCGCCACATCCATGATAATCGAGCGCCGCTTCATGCTGCGCACCAGCTCGCGATTGATCAAAATCGGTGAGCGCGCGCCAGGCACTTGGATGGCGCCGACTACCACATCCGCAAAGCGCACCATTTTGTCCACATTGAGTGGATTGGACATCAGCGTGACCACGCGTCCCATGAACAGGTTATCAACAAAATGCAGGCGCTTGATGTCCTGATCGAGGAGGTACACGTTGGCGCCCAGGCCCAGGAAAACGCGCGCGGCGTTGACGCCCACCGTGCCTCCGCCCAAAACGACGACCTCAGCCGGCGCTACCCCAGGCACGCCGCCCAACAGAATTCCCTTGCCGCCGCTGGTGTTCTCCAGCAGGCGCGCGGCCACTTGCGCGCACATGCGCCCGGTGATCTCGCTGATTGGCTGCAGTACAGGCAGCGAGCCATCGTCCTCTTGAATGGTCTCATAGCCGATCGCTGTGACATGATTATTCAAGAAGTGCTGTACGCGGCTCTTGCGCGCGGCCGGCAGGTACAAAAACCCACAAACGATCTGGTCGCTGCGCAGCCAGATGGTTTCTTCGGGCGTAGGACGAGCCACCTTGAGCACAAGCTCAGCGCGGGCAAACGCCTCTTCGGTGGCATAGACCAAGATTGCGCCTGCGCGGCGGTAATCCTCATCGCTGTAGCCGCTGCCTACCCCGGCGCCTTGCTCCACGTAGATGCGATGCCCCTCGTCGTGCAAAATCTGCACATTTGCCGGCGTGATGCCCACTCGATACTCGCTGGCCCTGCGTTCACGCGGGACTCCGATATCCATATGATCTCCTTCGCTTTGCTGTTTTCCATCCGCAAGTAACCGTTAGCCACGTCGCATGGCAAAATCGGTCAAGCTGCATTCCACTCACGTACGAGCAGTCGAAAAATATCTGTCTCTGTCACGACGCCGACCATAGCGCCATCGCTATCTACGACTGGCAAGCCGCCGATTTTATGCGCCAACAGCATCTCAACCACATCCACGACCGGGGTGTCTGGCGTCACGGTATAAACGTCACGCGTCATGGCATCGCCGACAGTCAACCAGGTGGCAGACCTGGGGTCATACGGGTCCACGGCTGTGGCCATCGAGGCCACGCGCACATCGCCCTGGGTTAAAATGCCGACCAGGTGCCCGTCGTCATCTAGCACCGGCAAACGACGAATTTTCTGGCTTTCCAACGTGGCTGCCGCCTCATCCAGGTCGGCCTCATAATGAATGGTGAGGGCCGGAGAACTCATGATGTCGCGCACAAAATAAGTTGGCACTGTTCGTCTCCTTTGCAGCGGTCCACAGCCAAGTCTATTCAAGATCAAGTCTTAGACGCCACGCGGCGATTCTTGCGGCGGCGCCGGCAACCGAATTTCTGGCAAGGATAATACGAAGGACGAACGGTCATCCACCCTGATCTTTCGTCCTTCGTGTTTGTATACGCCACAGGCCATGTTCCACTGTGCACGACCTGGGCAAGCGAGTCGAACGGCGCTTAGTTCATACTCATGGCTGGCGCCGGTGCCGTCACCAGCGTTGTTTGGCCGGTCATGCGCCGCTCAATCGCACGCGCCAGGCGTCGAATGCCCTCTTCGAGCATGGCTGGCTCTGCATTAGAGAAGTTCAGGCGCATGGTGTTGAGGTGCCCGCCGCTGCGACCTGCGGCATAGAACGCATGCCCAGGCACAAACGCCACCTTCTCTTGCACGGCATCCTGCAACAGCTCTTCAGCATTGATCTCTGGCGGCAATTCCACCCACAAGAACAAGCCGCCGCGCGGGTGTGTCCACTGCACGCCTGGCGGGAAGTAACGCGCCATGGCCGCCAGCATCACATCCCGACGTTCACCGTAAACCTTACGCAAAGTGCGTACATGCTTTTCCAGGAAGCCGTCCTTAGCCACCTCGTACGCAACCATTTGATCAAAAATGCTGCTGTGTAGGTCCATGCCCTGCTTGGCTTGCACGCACTTTTGAATGACCTCCACCGGCGCCACAATCCAGCCGAGGCGCAGGCCGGGGGCCAGCGTCTTGGAGAACGTGCTCAGGTAGATGATATTGCCTTTGAAGTAGCCGTGACCGTCGCACGCTCGCGACTCGAGATGCTCACAGTCTAACTGCACCAGACTGGGTAAATGTTCGCCCTCATAGAGCAGCTCGCCATAGGGATCATCCTCAATAATGGGGATGCCGTAACGATCCGCCAATTCCACAACTTCCTGCCGGCGCTCCAATGACAGGGTTACGCCGCCGGGATTATGAAAGTTGGGAAGCACGTACATGAACTTGACGCCCGCGCGCAGCGCTTCTTCGAGCTGATCCACCTGCATCCCATCTCGATCAATGGGCACCTCGATGTACTCTGCCTGGTAGGCATTCCAGGCCTGCAGCGCGCCCAGGTACGTCGGCCGCTCGACCAGGATCGTATCGCCGGGGTTGATCAGCAGCTTACCGATCAGGTCAAGGGCCTGCTGCGAGCCGGAGGTGATCAGGATATTGTCTTCTTTGGCATGGATGCCATAATGCGCCATCTTCTCCACAATCAGGGAGCGTAATGGCCCATAGCCTTCGGTCGCGCTGTATTGTAATGCCTGTCTGCCCGACTGGGCAAGAACCTTATCGGCTGCTGCACGAAAGGCCTCGACTGGGAAAAACTCGGGCGCGGGCAGCCCACCCGCAAACGAGATAATATCTGGCTGCTGCGTAAATTTGAGCAGTTCACGAATGATGGAACTGCTCATCCGTTGATTGCGCTGTGCATATCGTCGTTGCCACGGCGTTGTCATAGTTACACTCCTTTGTGTCTATCACCCTACGTGTGGGGCGGCGGCGGCCAGGCCCCAGATAAAAAGCGTCATTTGCCACGCGCACGAATGAGCAAGACGGGACAAGGCGCAGCCTGCAGCACTTTCTCAGCGACGCTGCCGTATACCCAACGGCTGATCCCACCTCGACCATGTGTAGACATGACAATCAAGTCTACATGTTCAGATTTGGCAAAATCAGTGATGGCGTCGGGCACGGGGCCATCCAAAATGGCAGTCTGGTACGAGATACCCTTTTCGCGCAGCTCGCCGGATAAACCCTGCAAATACTGCACTGCCTGGTCGCGCAACCCGGGTAGTTCAGTTACTGCGCCAGACAGCACCAAGTCAGGCGCAATCAACTGGTAGGGCGAAATGACCACGCGCAGCAGGATCATGTTGCTCTTGAACTCCAGCGCCAGGGCCTCCGCGTGGTGAAGCGCGGCTTCGGCCAGCGCTGAACCATCCAGCGGTACGAGAATGTTCTGATACATTACCTTGTCTCCTGTTATCACCGTCGCCAGGCCGTCATGCGTGCAGGGGCACGGCGTATTCCGCGCCGCGGCGCAGAGCCACCTTGTTTGGCTCCAGGAAGCGCCGGTTGCGTTCTGGCAAGTGAGCCAGCAAGGCTCGATCCAGGGCTTCGAGCGGCAGCAGGTTGGTGGCCTGCAGCAGGGCGCCTAGCATAATGACATTCGTCAATTTTACATTTCCCAGCGCCGTGGCAATCTCATTGCCCGGCACGGGGATCACGTTGATGTCCGCACGCGTCACCGGCCGCGGCACCAACGAACTGTTGTAAATCAGGAAGCCGCCGGGTTTGACCAGCGATTCATATTTGTCCACCGACGGCAGATTGAGAGCAATCACCGCGTCTGGGTTGCGCACCAGCGGGGCGCCTACTTCTTCATCACCCACCACTACGATGCAGTGCGCTGTGCCGCCGCGCATTTCTGGGCCATAGGACGGGATCCAGGTCACCGCTTTGCCTTCATCCATGCTGGCGTAGGCCATCAACTGGCCGGCGAACAGAGCACCCTGCCCGCCAAAGCCAGAAAAAATAATCGAGAATTCCATCTGATTCACTCCTTTGTGAATATCGCTGCTTAATTCAGACGGGCAACGGCATCAATCACCTTGTAGTCGCCCAGCGGATAGTAAGGCACCATCTGTTTCTCGATCCAAGTCAACGCTTCGGCGGCCGTGGTGTGATTGTTGGTGGGGCAGGATGATAGAACCTCCACCAGGGAGAGTCCCTGCCCAGCCAACTGCGCCTGGAAGGCCGTGCGAATGGCCTTCTTCGTGCGGTTGATCTCGCGCACATTGTGCGTTGAGCGCCTCACCACATACGATGTACCCGGCAGCCCGGCGATCAGCTCAGCGACGCGCAGGGGGTAGCCGGCCAGGCTGACATCGCGACCACTTGGCGACGAGGTGGTGATTTGGCCCGGAAGCGTCGTTGGCGCCATCTGGCCGCTGGTCATGCCATAGACCGCGTTGTTGACAAAGATGACCGTGATCTTCTCGCCACGCGCTGCCGCATGGATGATTTCATTGGTGCCAATGGCCGCCAGGTCGCCGTCGCCCTGGTAGGTGAAGACGACCTTGTCGGGTTGCGTGCGCTTCAGGCCGGTCGCCATGGCGGGCGCGCGGCCATGGGCCGCTTCGGCCATATCCACGTTGAAGTAATTGTAGGCAAAGACAGCGCAGCCGACCGGCGCGACGCCAATGGTGCGCTCACGCACGCCTAGCTCGTCCAGGACTTCAGCCACCAAGCGGTGAATGATGCCGTGCGTGCACCCTGGGCAATAGTGCGTCAGCACGTCAGTGAGTGAATCGGGGCGCTGATAAACGACTACCATATCGTCAAGCGCCAGAGTCTGTGTGGTCATGACGCCACCTCCGCCAGGTTCATAGTCGGGGCATTCGCCGCGGTCATCTGACGCAGCGCCGCGCCCGGCTGACCACTTCCGTTATGCTTGAAGCCGTTGGTATGTCCGTTCGTCTTCACCGTGCTGTAGAGTGAAACCAGGGTGTGCAATGAATTCAAGATTTCGTCGGGCAGAGGGATCGAACCGCCCATACGGCCATAGAAGTGCACCGGCGCCCGACCTTCCACAATGGCTTTGACGTCGTTTAACATCTGACCGGCGTTCATTTCGACCACCAGGATTGCTTTCTTGCCCGCAGCCAACTCGCGCAGGCGATCTTCTGGGTAAGGCCACAGCGTGACTGGGCGCAACAGGCCGACGCGGATGCCCTGCGCCCGCGCCTGTCGGATGGCCGAGGTGGCTACTCGCCCCATCGTACCAAAGGCCACAATCAGATACTCTGCATCCTCGGTCATGAACTCTTTGCTGCGCACTTCATGCGCGGTAATCTCGGCCAGTTTGGCCTGCAAGTGCAGATTGTGTTTCTCCAACCCCTCAGCCGTCAGGTTGAGCGACGTGATCGAACGATGTGGCCGACCAACGGCCCCACACAGCGCCCAGTCTGGCTTTTCGGTGCGCAGGGGCTTGCTGGGCGGCATCTCAGCCGGCTCCATCATTTGCCCAATGGTGCCATCAGCCAGGATGACGACCGTGGTGCGATAACGATCGGCCAG
>CAZEPA010000229.1:0-6905 GCA_964513955.1 uncultured Anaerolineae bacterium
GCCAGTGCTAGCTTTTCGTACCGTCACTTATTGCACTGAAAACGAGGAGACCCCTGCAGGCCGTGGCCCGCACCATCGTCGGCGCTGTGCGGCAGGTGGACACCGTCGCCCGACTGGCCGGAGACGAGTTCACAGTGCTGTGCGAAAACGTGGATTCCGAAGAGGCCGCGCTGCAGATCGTGACCAAGCTGCAGCATGCGTTCGAGCCGCCGCTGGACATTGACGGCGAGCCGCTGGCCGTGCGCGCCAGCATCGGCCTGAGCCTGTTTCCCCGCGACGCGCAGGATGCGCGTACACTCATGGCAAGCGCCGACGCGGCCATGTACCGCATCAAGCAAGGCCACAAGCGCAGGTTGTGAGACTGCGCGCTGCCGCGAACCTTGCCCATGCGCCGGCCCGTGTTGCTTTCGTGTCAGCCTGCGGCGCTAGGCTGTGTGTCGTTCACCTTCTTGCACTGACCCATGACCTCCATCTTTGACCAGCACCTGCCCCGCAACGAAGCCAACTTTGCCGCCCTGTCGCCCCTGTCGTTCATCGAACGCACGGCCGAGGTCTACCCCGACCGCCTGGCCATCGTCCATGGCGAGCTGCGCCAGACCTGGGCCCAGACCTATGCGCGCTGCCGCCAGCTGGCCAGCGCGCTGACGAACGCGGGCATCGGCAAGAACGACACCGTGGCGGTGATGCTGCCCAACACGCCCCCGATGGTGGAGGCGCACTTTGGCGTGCCCATGGCCGGCGCCGTGCTCAACACCCTCAACACCCGGCTGGACCCCGAAGCCATCGCCTTCATGCTGGACCACGGCGAGGCCAAGGCCGTGATCGTGGACCCGGAATTCAGCGGCACCATGGCCAAGGCGCTGGCCCTGCGCACCGCCGCCACGCCCCTCCCCGTGATCGAGGTGCAGGACGCCCTCTACGGCCCCGCCGTGCAAAGCCTGGGCGGCACCGACTACGACGCCTTTGTGGCCAGCGGCGACGCGGCCTTTGCCTGGAGCCTGCCCGCTGACGAGTGGGATGCGATTGCGCTCAACTACACATCCGGCACCACCGGCAACCCCAAGGGCGTGGTCTACCACCACCGGGGCGCCGCCACCAACGCCATCAGCAACGTGCTGGAGTGGGACATGCCCAAGCACGCGGTGTACCTGTGGACCTTGCCGATGTTCCACTGCAACGGCTGGTGCTTTCCGTGGACCATTGCAGCGCGTGCGGGCGTCAACGTGTGCCTGCGCCGCGTGGACGCGCAGGCCATCTTCGACGCCATCCGCCATCACGGCGTCACGCACTACTGCGGCGCGCCCATCGTGCATGGGCTGCTGGTGAACGCTCCCGAGGCCATGAAGGCGGGCGTGCCCGCAGGCGTCAAGGCCATGGTGGCAGGCGCTGCGCCACCGGCCTCAATGATCGAGGGCATGGAAAAGATGGGGTTCGATTTGACCCATGTGTACGGCCTGACCGAGGTGTACGGCCCCGCCACTGTCTGTGCCAAACACGAGGCCTGGGATGCGCTCGACATCGGCGAGCGCGCCCGCCTCAACGCTCGCCAGGGCGTGCGCTACCACCTGGAGCGCGACGTGCGCGTGCTGGACCCCGAGACGATGAAACCCGTGCCGCAAGACGGCGAAACCATGGGCGAGATCATGTTCAAGGGCAACATCGCCATGAAGGGCTACCTCAAGAACCCCAAGGCCACCGAAGAGGCCTTCCGCGGCGGCTGGTTCCACAGCGGCGACCTGGCGGTGCAGTACCCCGACGGCTACATCAAGATCAAGGACCGCAGCAAGGACATCATCATCTCGGGCGGCGAGAACATCTCCTCCATCGAGGTCGAGGACGTGCTGTACCGCCACCCCGCCGTGCTGGCCGCGGCCGTGGTCGCCAAGCCCGACCCCAGGTGGGGCGAGACGCCCTGCGCCTTCGTCGAGCTGAAGGCCGGCGCGCAGGTCAGCGAGGCCGACATCGTGGCGCACTGCAAGCAGCACCTGGCCGGCTTCAAGGTGCCGCGCGCCGTGGTGTTCGGCGAGCTGCCCAAGACCAGCACCGGCAAGATCCAGAAGTTCGAGCTGCGCAAGCAGGCCGGGTCGGCAGCGGCCATCAACGTCTGAGAGGCGCGAGGCTCCTTTCAGGAAGAGACCGCGTGCAGTGGGTTATCAAAATGCTATTTAATTGATAGCTGGTAGCGCATATTCCACTAGCGCATCCACCGCTTTTGGTTTGAAAACCAGTGCCAGGGGCTCCTGGGCGACCCGGCGGCGCTGCCAGGGCTGCGTGTCAACGTCCTTCGTCCACCGCCTCGCGCCAGTCCCGCGCTGACATCCCCAGCTTTTGCGCAAACACGCGCGACAGCGCTGAGGGGTTGGCATAGCCCAGTTCGTGGGCGATGGACTTGAGCGACCGGCCCGCGCGCAGGTGGGCCTGCGCCAGTGTCAGCCGCCAGTGCGCCAGGTAGTCGGCGGGGGTGTCCCCCACCACGGCCTTGAAGCGGGCGGCAAACGCGCTGCGCGACATGGCCGCCTGCTGGGCCATCTGCGCCAGGCTCCACGGCTCGCCGGGCGCCTCGTGCAGGGCCGTGAGGGTGCGCGAGAGTTGCGGGTCGGCCAGGCCCGTCAGCAGGCCCGGCGGCATCTGCGCCTGCTGCGGGTGGTCCAGCAGCCAGCGCAGCAACTGCAGCAGCACTACTTCAAACAGCCGGTCGGCCAGCACGCGGTGGCCGCAGCGCAGGCGGTCGGTTTCGACAAACAGCAAGTCCAGCGACTGCTGCAGCCCGTCCACCGCGCCCAGCGGCAGCACCACCAGCGGGGGCAGGGCGCGGGCCAGCGGGTGGCTGGCGCCGCCGTCAAAGTCCAGTGCGGCGCAGGTGAAGTCTGAGCCCTCGGTGGGCGCGTTGTGAAAGAAGTGCTCCAGCGGCCGGGCATAGAACAACAGGCTGGGCTCGCACACCTGAAGCCGTTCGGGCGGGCCCGCCTGGGGCTGGTGCGTCACCACCATCTCGCCCCGGCGCAGCACATGCAAAAAGCCCCGGCCCGGCGCCGCCGCAAAGTGCGTCACACCACACAGCGGCCCGTTGTGGAACAGGTGCGCCCGCACCCGAAACCGCTCCAGCAGCGGCGACAACCGGTCGAGCGGGGTGGAGGCCTGCGCAGGTGTGGTGATGGGTGTTGGCATGGTTTTGGATGATTTGGTATGAATTTTGGATTTTATGTGCCAAATGGTACGAGCTGACACTGGAAACTGCAGGGGTGCCGAGAACAGGCACAAGTTCTCAATCACCTTCATGACCTTCAAGGAACACACCATGTCCGCTACTTCTTCCTCCATCGCCCGCGTCCCCCTCGTTGACCGTACCGCCGCCACCGGCACTGTGCGCGCCGTGCTCGACCAGGTCCACGGTGCCTTTGGCGCCACGCCCAACATGTTCCGCGCCGTGGCCAATTCGCCCGCCGCGCTGCAAAGCATGTGGGGCGCGTTTGGTGCGCTGGGCGGGGGCGTGATCGGCGCCGCCCTGGGTGAGCAGATCGCCGTGGCCGTGGCCAACCGCAATGCCTGCGACTACTGCCTGGCCGCCCACACGGCCCTCGGCCGCAAGGCGGGCGTGAGTGGCGAGGCCCTGGCCGCCGCGCAGACGGGCGAATCGGCCGACCCGCGCACTGCCGCCGTGCTGCGCTTTGTGCTGCAACTGGTCAACGAACGTGGCCAGGTTGATGCGGCCGATGTGCAGGCTCTGCGCGACCAGGGCGTGAACGACGAGCAGATCGTCGAGATCGTGGCTCACGTGGCGCTCAACCTGTTCACCAACTATGTCAATGTGGCACTGGGCGTGCCGGTGGATTTCCCCGGCGTCAAGCTGCGCCCGGCTCGTTAAAGGGCGTAGCGGCGCGTGTCTGGCCCGTAGGCCGGATGCGCGCCGCTTCTGGTGCCGCTGCTCGCTCGGTCCTGCGGCGGCGCAATCGCAGTCAGTTATGCGCGACGACGATGCGTGCGTTTTCCGCACGCATCACCGGCGGCAAAGTCGTTTGTCAGCGCGGCAGGCCTGCTGCACCATGGCCGCTCCCTTGCCACCCCACCCGAAGGAAGTCGCCCCATGACCCCCGACCGCGACGCGCACGCCATCGACACCCTGCCACGCCTGGAGGCCCTGCTGGGCCCGCTGAGCGATGCCTCCGTCCACAAAGAGCTGCCGTATGTGCACCCTGCCTACCGCGCCATGATCGCGGCGTCGCCCTTTGCCGTGCTGGCCACCACCGGCCCCGGCGGGCTGGATGCCTCGCCGCGCGGCGACCCCGCCGGCTTTGTGCAACTGCTGGACGACAAGACCCTGCTGCTGCCCGAGCGCCGTGGCAATAACCGCGCCGACAGCCTGCGCAACATCGTGGCCGACCCGCGCGTGGCACTGCTGTTCCTCATCCCCGGCGTGGGCGAAACGCTGCGCGTCAACGGCCACGCCCGCATCAGCGTCGCGCCCGACCTGCTGGCGCGGTTTGTGGTCAACGGCCAGCCCCCCAAATGTGTGATCGTGGTCGATGTGCAGGCGGTGTACTTCCAGTGCGCGCGCGCCATCCAGCGCTCGCGCCTGTGGGATGCCGTGCCGCCCGGCACCCCGCGCCCCGTGCCTACCCCGGGCGCCATCCTGGCGTCCATCACGCAAGGCGCGTTTGACGGCGCCGCCTACGACCGCGAGCTGCCAGCGCGCCAGCAAGCCACGTTGTATTGAACTGGCACCGTGATCCACCGCCACAGTGCTGCCCCCGCCGCCAGCGCACACAATGGCGGTTGGGTGCGCAGGGCTTGCGCTTCATGGACTCACCGGCCGAGCACGCAGATGTGTTGAGGCTCTGTGGGGCGTGCAGTGAGCCCCCCGCGCACGTTCACACCCAGTGAGGGGGAGACATGGATTCCGTGCTGTTGATCGTGGCCCTGGGCGCAGTGGCCGCCGGGTTTGTGCAGGGCCTGTCGGGCTTTGGTTTTGGCATGGTAGCCATGTCGTTCTGGGCCTGGACGCTGGAGCCCCGCCTGGCCGCGCTGCTGGCCGTGTGCGGCGCGCTCACCGGCCAGCTGGTGGCAGCGGCCACCGTGCGCCGGGGTTTTGACCGGGTGCGCCTGCTGCCCTTTGTGCTGGGTGGTCTGGTGGGCATCCCCATCGGCGTGGCCGTGCTGCCCCGTCTGGACATGGACGCGTTCAAGGTCATCCTGGGCACGCTGCTGGTGCTGTGGTGCCCGGCGATGCTGATGGCCAAGAATCTGCCCCGCATCACCCGTGGCGGCCGCGTGGCCGACGCGCTGGTGGGCATGGCGGGCGGCGTGATGGGCGGGCTGGGCGGCTTCACCGGCGTGCTGCCCACCCTGTGGTGCACCCTGCGCGGGCTGGACAAGGACGTGCAGCGCGCCATCATCCAGAACTTCAACCTCGCCATGCTGCTGGTGACCTTCATCACCTACCTGGCCACCGGCCTGGTCACCCGCGAGGCGCTGCCGCTGCTGGCCATCGTGGTGCCCGCCATGCTGGTGCCGGTGCTGCTGGGCGCGCGGCTGTACCACGGCATCAGCGACGCACGGTTCCGGCAGATCGTGCTGGGCATGTTGACCCTGTCGGGTGTGGCGATGCTGGTGGCCAGCCTGCCCAAAGTGCTGGCGCGGCTGGGCTAGGTTCTCTCGATCAATTTGCAGGAGCGCCCGTCGGTGGCCATCCTGTTGTCGACTTGTCGCACATGCCCCGCTACATTGGGAGGGGCATGCACCAAAAAGATGACACCACGCGGCCACCGGACGCGGACGACCGTCTTGGGGCCGGGGCCTCGCGGCGCCGCTATCGCCTGGCCACGCCGCTGAGCCTGGCGATAGCGCTGGGCTGCATGGTGGCCATTGCGGGCTTCTGGCTGGTCACACTGCAGCGCGTGGCGTTCGAGCGCGAGCAGGCCGCTGCATCGGCCATGCAGTCCAACGCCAACCTGGCGATTGCCTTCGAACAGCAGGTGTTCCGCACCCTCAAGGCGGCCGAGCAGGTGGCGGCCTTTGTGCGCGAGCAATACCTGCAGCAGGGCACCGACATCGACCTGCGCGACTGGGTGGCGCGGGGGGTGATCCGCGAGCCCATGTTCACCATCATCAGTGTGGTCAACGAGCAGGGCGACATCGTCAGCAGCAGCCAGGAGACGGGCGCCGTCAACTACAGCGACCGCGCCTTTTTCAAGGCGCTGCGTGCCAGCGATCGCGATGACCTGTTTGTGAGCGAGCCTGTGCTGGGCCGTGTGTCGGGGCAGTGGCGCATACCGATGGCGCTGCGCATCGTGAGCGAGGGTGGCCGCTTTGGGGGCGTGGTGGTGATGTCGGTGGACCCCACGAACTTCACCGACTTTTACCGCCAGGCCGACCTGGGCGCCCAGGGGCTGTTGGAGCTGGCGGGGCTGGACGGCGTGGTGCGCGGCCGCAAGGCGGGGGGGCAAATCAGCTTTGGCGCTGATGCGCGGGGCCTGCCCTGGTTTCAGCAACGCGCGCAGGACCCCGAAGGCGAACTGATCGATGACACCGGCGCGGTGGACGGTGTGCCGCGCATTCTCAGCTACCGCAGCATGGCGGGCTACCCGTTGATGGTGACGGTGGGTTCGGCCTCCGACGAGGTGCTGGCGCCGGTGATGCAGCGGCGTATTGAATATCTGGCCCTGGCGGCGGGTGCCAGTGTGGCGCTGCTGTGTTTTGGCGCGTTGCTCATCGTGGTGCTGGCGCGTCAGCGGGCCGTGGCCGATGCGCTCGCGTCCAGCGAAGGGCTGTTCCGCGCCACCTTCCACCAGGCGGCCACCGGCATTGCCCACATCACGCCCGAGGGCCGCATCCTGCGCGCCAATGACAAGTTCTGGGGTCTCCTCGTTTTCAGTGCAATAAGTGACGGTACGCAAAGCTAGCACTGG
>CAZEPA010000230.1:0-6889 GCA_964513955.1 uncultured Anaerolineae bacterium
CCTGAACCGCTGCGACAATTCGTTCACGGTGGAGGCGGAGCTACACCTGACGGCAGAAGACGGGCGCATCGGTTACACCGTGCAACCTGTGACGCCTTATGTGAAGCGCTATGGTCCAGAAACATATGACCCCCAGGCGACTATTGATCAGCCAGACCGCGCCGCCTGGCTGGCGTACGTGGACGGCCAGCTCGCCGGACAGATCCTGGCCCACGAGAACTGGAACCGCTTCGCCATCATCTGGGACATCGCCGTGAACGCACCTTACCGACGCCGGGGCGTCGGCCGGCGCTTGATTGAGCAGGCAGTCGCGTGGGCGCAGGGTCGCGGGTTGCCCGGCGTGATGCTGGAGACGCAGAACATCAATGTCGCCGCATGCCGGCTGTATGCGTCCTGCGGTTTCATCTTAGGCGGCTTCGACACCTATCTGTATCGCGGCGTCATGCCCGGGACGCACGAGATTGCCCTGTTTTGGTACCTGCTGTTTCGCTCGCAGTGACGACGGTATCGCCTACATCGTGACCGACGTGGCGCCTTTCCGGCGCAACCTCGACTGGATCCAGCGCTTTGGCGAGCGGGTGACCCTGCAGATGCCCGATGAGATGGACGATCTCCCGTTCGCCCTGGGAAGCTGGCAAAGTAATTTGCTTCGGTTTCTCCCCCTTCACAGACGATCAAAATGCAGCGGCCAGGCGAACGGCTGCCTGGTTGACGATCGGCGGCAACGAGTGCATAGACCCACCTCCGTGGACTATGCCCCGAAATTGAAATGCACCCGCATCTTTTTTGCGTCAATGGGCGCGGTTGGATGGCCCAGTACAGCAACGGCATGAGGTGTTCTGCTACGACAGATCGAACGGGCGGTGGTATAATATCCAGGACTTACGCACAACATCCATGAGGAGAAAAACATGCCCATCGTTCGTATCGAGAATCTGAAAGATCATGTCGGCGCACAGGTGACGCTGCGCGGCTGGCTGTATAACAAGACCGACAAGGGGCGCCTGCAATTCCTGCAAGTGCGCGACGGCAGCGGCATCTGCCAGGCCGTTGTCTTCAAGAAGAATGTCAGCGAGGCCGCGTTCGACGCCGCACGACGCCTGACTCAGGAATCATCCCTCATCGTCAGCGGCGCCGTGCGCGCGGAAGAACGCGCGCCCGGCATTCCCGGCGGCTTCGAACTCGATGTGACTGACCTGGAGGTGGTGCAGTTTGCAGACGAGTATCCGATCAGCCCCAAGGAACACGGCGTCGAGTTCTTGATGGATAACCGCCACCTGTGGCTGCGCTCCAGCCGCCAGTGGGCCATCATGCGCGTGCGCGCCACGATCATCAAGGCCATTCGTGATTGGCTGGACAGCAACGGCTTCATGCTCGTGGATACGCCGATCTTGACGCCGGCCGCGGGCGAAGGCACAACCACGCTCTTCGAGATTGACTACCACGGCACGCCCGCGTTCCTGGCGCAGACCGGCCAGCTCTACAACGAAGCGAACATCTTCGCCTTCGGCCCGGTCTACTGCTTCGGCCCCACCTTCCGCGCCGAAAAGAGCAAGACGCGGCGCCATCTGCAGGAGTTCTGGATGGTGGAGCCGGAGATACCCTTCTGTAAGCTGGAAGAGTTGTTGGAAATTGAGGAGCAGTTCGTCAGCACCATTGTGCAGACCGTGCTCAAGGAGCGCGCGGTCGAATTGAAGGTGCTGGAGCGCGATATCAGCCATTTGCAGAAGGTGGCGGCGCCCTTCGAGCGCCTGCACTACGATGAAGCCGTGCAGATGATCAACGACGCGGCCGCGCGCGGCGTCACCGTGCCGCCCAACGATGACCCGCTGACCGCCGTCGCCTGGGGCGATGACTTTGGCGCACCGCACGAAACCTACCTGACCATGCAGTTCGAGAAGCCGCTGTTCGTTCACCACTTCCCCACCGAGGTCAAGGCGTTTTACATGGAGCCAGAGCCCGATCGGCCCGAAGTCTGCCGCAGCGCCGACCTGCTGGCGCCCGAAGGCTACGGCGAGATCATCGGCGGCAGCGAGCGCATGAGCGATCCGCAGAAGCTAATGGCCGCGATCGAGAAGCACAAGCTGCCGGCCGACGCCTACGACTGGTACGTGCAACTGCGCCAGTACGGCTCTGTGCCTCACAGCGGTTTTGGCCTGGGGGTCGAGCGCACGGTGGCCTGGATCTGCGGCCTCGATCATGTGCGCGAAACCGGCGCGTTCCCCCGCATGTTGAACCGCTTGCAGCCGTAGGCCACGCCCTTGCCATTCATCGCGGTGTTTCTGCTGGCATTTGGATTATCCCTGGCGCTGACGCCGCTGGCGCGGCGCTGGGGACTGCGCCTGGGAATGGCCGACGCACCCGCGCCGCGCCGTATCCATACCGGCACACTGTCGCGCCTGGGTGGCCTCGCGCTGTTTGCGCCGTTTCTGCTCACCGTACTGGTGACGTTGGCCTTCCCCGCCTTCTTCCCTGCCAGCGCCGACCCGAATGAATCCACGCGCCTGCGCGGCCTGCTCGTGGGCAGCACGCTGGTCTTCCTTTTTGGCCTGCTGGATGACCGCCTGCAGCTGCCAGCCTGGCCCCAGGCCCTGGTGCAAGTTGCGGCCGGTTTGATCGGCATTGCCAGCCTGATCTTCATCAAGCACGTCAATAACCCCTTCACCAATCAGCCCTTTGGCGGCGCAGATGGCTTTGCCTGGCCCATCGTCTGGCTGCTGACGCTCTTTTGGTTCGCCGGCATGATGAACACCGTCAATTGGCTGGATGGACTGGACGGCCTGGCCGCGGGCGTCGCTGCCATCTTCTGCCTGGTGGTGGCCGGTCACATGCTCTTCCGCGCGGAGCCGCCGCAGACAAGCGTCGCCCTGCTGCCGTTGGCCTTGTTGGGCGCAGTGCTCGGTTTTCTCCCCTACAACTTCAATCCTTCCAGCGTCATCATGGGCAGTTCCGGCGCCTTCTTCCTCGGCTTTGCCCTGGCCGCGCTGGGCATCATGGGCGGCGCACGCGTCGCCACCGTGCTGTTGGTGCTCGGCCTGCCCATCCTCGACGTCGCCTGGCTGATCTGGCGCCGCATGCGCCGGGGACAATCGCCCTACCAGTCCACGCGCGACCACCTGCACCATCGCTTGCTCGACCTGGGCTTCAGCCAACGGCAGATTGTGCTCGCCTATTATGGCTTCTGCGCGCTCTTCGGCGCGCTGGCGCTCTTCATCAACGCGCGCTTGACCAAGCTGCTGGCCCTGGGCGCCTTGTCCCTCTTCGCCATCATCGTGCTCTGGTGGGCAGCCGAAGCCAAGCCGCGGCGACCCCGGGATGGGGATCCAGACGCTCAGTAGGCTTCCAGATAGGCGCGCAAACGCGGCAGATGCGCGGCCAGAATGTCGGGCTCGGACAGGAAGGAGAGGACGAGGCTGGGCGTGGGCATGTCGTAATACCAGCCGGGATGGGTCAGGATGCCGGTTTCCAAGAGCAGATCGAGCGCCAGGTTTTCATCATTGCGCGTCAGTTGACTCGCATCGAGCGTCAGGTAGAAGCCCCCGGCGGCCGGCGTGACGCGGAAACGATCCGCGCCAGCCAGCAGCTCGTGCGCCAGCGCCGCACGGGCGGCCACCTGCTGCCGGTAGCTGGCTAAGAACGCCTGCCCCTGCGCCAACAAGGCGGGCGCGGCCCACTGAATCGTCTCCTGCGTCGCCAGGAGCGTGTCGGCAATGGTTTCCAGCGCGGCCACGGCCGTCGCGACCAGGTCGGGTTCGCCGCTAACGGCGATCCAGCCCAGCTTGGCGCCTGGCAGCGCCAACATCTTGGAGAACCCATTGAGCGTGAAAACCAACGGCGCCGTATAGTTGGACGACTTCGGCGAGGCCTTCGACAAGTTCAGGCCCCGTGCGGTGAGCCTGTCGAGCCGCAGTTCAGCCGGCCGGTGATGTTGGCCCGCGCCAAAGATGAACTCGCAGAACACTTCATCCGCAATGATGGGCAGACGGTGGGTATGCGCCACGGCCACCAGCGACTCCACCTCGGCCTCGGAAGCGACATGGCCGGTGGGGTTGTGAGGCGAAATCAGCACGATCGCGCGCGTGAGCGGGGTGATGGCTGCGGCCAGCGCGGCCGCATCGAGTGCCCAGCCGCCAGGCGTGAGCGTCAGGGGATAGGGCTTCAAGGTCACCCGACACAGCGCGGCAATGTAGTCGAACAAAGGATAGGATGGCTGCGGCGTCAAAATTTCCTGGCCGGGGTCAGCCAGGAGTTGGAAGAGATACCAGTACGACTGGCTGGTGCCAGGTGTGAGTACGATCTGCTCTGGATCAAGCGGCAGGTTTTGCGTCGCGTAATAGGCGCTGATCGCCGCACGGGCGCTGGCCTGCCCTTTGGGATGGGGACGATAGACGGCCGCGGCCGCCTGCGCCTCCTGCCATGCCGTCTGCAGGATTGGCGCCGGGAATTGCAGGCCGTGCTGCGTGGGGTTGCCGTTGATCAGATCAATCAACGGGCGGTTTGACGCTCTGACCCGGGCTTGCGCCTGGGTCAGAGCATTGGCCGCGCCGCTAAACTGCGCGACAAGGCCGGAAAAGAGGGTCACGCCCCCGCCAGCTGCATCTGGAAGTCGAATTCCAGCTTGATCGTGTCCTGCACGCTGAGCAGAACCGGCACGCGCGGCTGCGTCAGGCTGAAGTCCTTGAAAGTGAAGCTGGTGGCGGCTGTGCCCGAAAGCTTATCGCCCTCGCGCGTGATCGTGATTTGCCAGGTCACTGGCCGCGTGACATCACGAATGGTCAGATCGCCGCTCAGCTCGAACGTGCCTTGACCAGACGCCGGCAGGGGCGTGGGCAGGCCATTGGCGGCGGCGGGCACGAACACGGCGGTGGGGAAGCGGTTGCTCTGCAGCACATTGTTAGCCACAAAGCCATCACGGCGGCCGGAGTCGCTGGTGAGGCTCGCCAGGCCGATGACAAAGCGCGACTGGTCAGCCAGCACCTTGCCGGTCGCATCAACCGTCAGCGTGCCGCTGACATCCTTCGTGGCGCCGATCGCATCACTGGGCAGATCTCGATTGGCCAGTTGTTCGCGTACACGGTAGCGGGCCTCATTGGCGCCAGCCACGGTCACGAAGCGCAAGGCGCCCGACGCTGGCATAGAATCGCCAGGGGCGGCCGCGGTGGGGGCCGCAGGGGTGTTGGCAGCCGCAGCGGCCGTGGGCGGCGCGGACGTCGCGGCCGCAGCCGGTGTGTTGGCGGGGGAAGCGCCTGTGCAGCCGCTGATGAGGATGCTCATCAGTACAACCAACAGGCCGAGGGTTATCATACGTCGCATCTTCTTTCTTCTCCTATCAGTAATCATACGCATAGTGGGCATGTTCACGACAACGGGAATCTTTTCCAGGACTTACGCATCCATGCGCTAACGGGGTCTGCGACCCCCGTCTAGCCCTCGAAGACGCCTTCGGACCAGCGACGCCGGCCACAGATCGGCTAGAAGCCTCGCGCGTAAGTCCTATCTTCCTCCATACGTTCCCCGAACGACTGGTTATATTACGGGATGGCGGGTTGTCTGACTGTAAGCCAACTCATTATGGCGCGCACGCAACCACAAAAAAGCGGCCTTTTGATCGTCAGGCAGGTCGGCGGCTTCCTCGGCATGGTCGGCCACGCAGGGCCGCCGGCTGGCCGATTGACGACTGATGGGAGGACGGGTATACTAAGCTCGATACGGACCTTCTCCATGAGGTGACTATGCAGCGGCGCAACGTTCGGTTGAGCTCCCGTCGAAGCCAGGCTCGTCAGCCAGCAGGCTTTCATCTGCTCTTACTACTGACCATCGTCGCCACTCTGCTCCAACCAGGGTGGGCGTTGGCGGCTCGACTGAGCGCTCAAGCCGAAGGCTCGCCGAAGGCCGCGCCTGCGCCAGCCGAAACTGATGTACAGAAGCTACTCAAGCGCATGACAGCCGGCCAAAAGGTCGGCCAGCTATTCTTGGTCAGCTTTCAAGGCAACGACAGCGGCTGGGATTCGCAGATTGCGGAATTGATTCGAGACTACTACGTGGGCGGGGTCTTGCTGACGGCCGAAAACCTGGGCCAGACCAACGCAACGCCATCGGCCATGGTCAACCTGACGAATCAACTGCAGGCGATTGCCTTCAATCAGCCGCTGCCGTCGCCCGACGCGACCGCGACGCCGGTGATTACAGCCACAGTGCGCCCACCCAAATCGGCGGAGTTGGACGACAGCGCGGTTCACGTTCCCCTTTTCATTGGCGTGACCCATGAAGGCAATGACTTTCCCTACACATGGCTGCGCAGCGGCTTTACCCCGTTGCCCGATGCCATGGCCATTGGCGCGACCTGGCGCCCCACCAACGCAGAAGCGGTTGGTCAAATCGTGGGGCGCGAACTAGCCGCCGTAGGGGTCAATTTCCTGCTTGGGCCGTCGCTCGACGTGTTGGACAATCCGCGCAGCGGCCGCGAAGGCGACCTCGGGGTGCGCGTGTTTGGGGGCGATCCTTATTGGGTGGGACGCATGGGCCAGGCCTACATCCAGGGCGTTCACCGGGGCAGCGGCTTCCGGGTGATCACCGTGGCGAAGCACTTTCCTGGCCAGGGCAGCAGCGATCGTCGCCCGGAGGACGAAGTGGCGACGGTGCAAAAGCCGCTGGCCGCGCTGCAGCAGGTAGAACTGCCGCCGTTTGCCGCGGCCACCAGGCTAGATGCACGGCATACGGTCACGCCCACGGAGGCGTTGATGTCGTCGCACATCCGCTACCGTGGTTTTCAGGACAACACGCGCCAATTGACGCCGCCCATCAGCCTGGCGCCCCAGCTGCAAACCATCATGAACCTGCCCGAGTTCAAGCCCTGGCGCAGCGCGGGCGGCCTGCTGGTCAGCGACAG
>CAZEPA010000231.1:0-6872 GCA_964513955.1 uncultured Anaerolineae bacterium
GCACACGATCGTGATCGGCTGGATGGATCAACTCATCGAAGGTCAGTTGGCGAACGAACGGCGTGGTCATGATGGCAGGGATTGTAGCACATGATTGAGGCAAGCAACGAAATCAGGGGGCGGCTAAGCCAATTGAAAGAGAAGGAGCAGCATGATATAATACCAACACGTTCCAAAGTTGGGTTGACCCTGCGAGGTGTGAAGGAATATATGCCAGTCATTGTTCCGGTAGCAGTTCCCGATCTAAATGACGTGAGGGCGCTGGCCGCGCGTCTTCATCGCATTGGCAAATCGTATCAGGATCGCGCATGGGGTTGGGAAATCACGTATGAGCCGGAATTAGATGAACCAAATGCCGAAGTTCAGGTTCCTGATGGCAAAGGCGGATTCGCCACGCAAGTCATGCCTTTGTGGACACCGGCAAGTTTTACCATTGGCGAGAGCGGCGTCTGGTTCTTTTCGCTGCTTTGGGAGAACGGCTCTGACGAAGCACCCGTAGAATTCTTGGACGACCGCAATATCCTGGAAAGTGCGTGAACGGATGGACTGTCGTGTGGGCTGTGGTGCCTGTTGTATCGCCCTTTCGATTTCATCCCCCATTCCGGGAATGCCGGAAGGCAAGCCGGCTGGGGTGCGCTGCGTGCAGTTGACGGCCGATAACCGCTGCCAACTGTTCGGTCTGCCCACGCGGCCGCTGGTCTGCAACCGCCTGCGGCCTATGCCGGAGATGTGCCGCGACTCCGCTGACGAGGCCCTGGCCTGGTTGACCTGGCTTGAGCAGGTTACCGCGCCAACTGACGCCTTGATCCTGTTCCGGCTTGACCGCGATCCAGCCTGAATGGACTCCAGCGGCGCCTCGCTCACGGTCAATGACTCTAACACTCCCCTAACACCGCGCTAGCGTAAATCTAACACAGGGCGGCTAAAATAGGGCACGTCGTCTGGACACGGCTTCAGACAGCGTGCCCTATTTGTGATGTAAGCACAGAAACCAGCCGTAGATCAAGGCTGGCTGATGAATGAAAATAGACGTGGTATTCATGGAGGTAAGCGATGGGAAAGATAGTAGGCATTGACCTGGGAACGACGAATTCTTGTATTGCTGTGGTAGAAGGCGGCGATGTGACGGTGATCCCGAACGCAGAGGGCGGCCGCACGACGCCGTCGGTCGTAGCGTTCACTAAAACCGGCGAGCGGTTGGTGGGGCAGACGGCGAAACGCCAGGCGGTAGTGAACCCGGAAAACACCGTTTTTTCGATCAAGCGTTTCATGGGGCGCCGTGTCGCGGAGACGCAGGCTGAGCAGAAGATGGTGCCCTATCCTGTCGTGGCCGGCCCGGCCGGCGAAGCGCAGGTGCGGCTGCCGATCAACGGCAAGACACACACACCGCAGGAAATCTCGGCCATGATCTTGCAGAAGCTGAAGACCGATGCCGAGGCTTACCTGGGCGAGCCCGTTACCGACGCGGTGATTACCGTGCCGGCCTATTTCAACGATGCGCAGCGCCAGGCCACTAAGGACGCGGGCAAGATCGCCGGCCTGAATGTGCAGCGCATTATCAATGAACCGACCGCCGCGGCGTTGGCTTACGGCCTGGACAAGAAGACCAATGAGACGATCCTGGTTTTTGACCTGGGCGGCGGCACCTTCGACGTTTCGGTGCTGGAAGTAGGCGACGGCTTGATCGAGGTCAAGTCCACGAACGGGGACACGCACCTGGGCGGCGACGACTGGGATCAGCGCATTATCAACTATGTGGCCGATGAGTTCCGCAAAGAGAACGGCATTGATCTGCGCCAGGATCGCCAGGCGTTACAGCGCCTCAAGGAAGCCAGCGAGAAAGCCAAGATCGAGCTGTCCAGCGTGATGGAGACGGAGATCAATCTGCCGTTCATTACCGCGGACGCGGCCGGGCCGAAGCATCTGCAGGTGCGCCTGACGCGCGCGCGCTTCGAGCAGTTGACGGCCGACCTGGCGGAGCGCTGCGTGGGGCCATTCCAGCAAGCGCTGAAGGACGCACGCTTACAAGCGCAGGAACTGAACGAAGTGGTGCTCGTCGGCGGCGCCACCCGCATGCCAATGATCCAGGAATTGGTGCGTAAGCTGGCGGGCGGCAAGGAGCCGCACAAGGGCGTCAACCCGGACGAGGTCGTTGCCATCGGCGCGGCTTTGCAGGGCGGCGTGCTGGGCGGCGATGTCAAGGATGTGCTGCTGCTGGATGTGACGCCGCTGAGCCTGGGCGTGGAAACGCTGGGCGGGGTGATGACGTCGGTCATTGAGCGCAACACGACCATTCCGGTCAAAAAGAGCCAGGTCTTCAGCACGGCTGAGGACGGGCAGACCGCCGTGACGATTCATGTCCTGCAGGGTGAGCGCCCCTTGGCCGGCGACAACGTCAGCCTGGGCATGTTCAACCTGGAAGGGTTGCCGCCCGCGCCGCGTGGGCTGCCGCAGGTGGAAGTGACGTTCGACATTGATGCGAATGGTATCTTGCACGTGGCGGCCAAAGATAAGGCCACAGGCCGTGAGCAGTCCATTCGCATTACCGCCTCTACCAACCTGAAGAAGGATGATGTGGAGCGCATGGTGCGTGAGGCCGAGCGCAATGCGGCCACCGATAAGCGGCGTAAGGAACTGGTTGAGGCGCGCAACAACGCCGATGCCCTGATCTACGCGGTGGAGAAAGCGCTGCGTGACCTGGGCGACAAGGTGCCAGGGAATGATCGGCGGCGCATCGAGGAGCAGGTGGCGGCGCTGCGCAAACTGAAGGAAGGCGAGGACACGGCCGCCATCCGCCAGGCCAGCGAACAGCTGCAGCAGGCCAGCTACGCGTTGTCGCAGCAAGTGGCTAGCCAGACGCCCGGCGGCCCAACGAACGGCTACGGCCCGAACGGCGCCAGTGGGGCTAACGGCCATGACCAGGGACGCCAGCCTTCCGATGAGGACGTGGTCGAAGGCGAGTTTCGGCCCGTCTAGCCTCCCCATGGACTTCCGAAGTCGTGAGACTTCGGAAGTCTGCTTTTCCGAAGCCCACAGACTTCTGAAGCCACGCAGACTTTGGAAGTCTGCTTATTTAGCTACGTTGCCTACAGATAAGAAACGAATCATCTGCTAGGCTTATCCGTAGTGTTGCTGCGTATGTGGTATAATGCAGGTGTTGTTGCTCGTTGTGTCCCGTGGCGCAGCGATTTCAAAGGAGTCTGACGATGTGGTTTTGGAATCCACTCTATTTCTTGTTTACACTACCAGCGCTGATCCTGGGCCTCATCGCGCAGGCCATGGTGAAAAGCGCGTTTAACAAGTATTCGAAAGTGCGCACGCTGCGCGGATTGACCGGCGCACAAGCCGCCTCCAGCATTTTGCGCACCTTTGGCCTGTTCGACGTAACCGTGGAAGAGACGCAGGGCATGCTCTCCGATCACTATGACCCGCGCAGCCGCACCCTGCGCCTGTCGCCCGACGTCTACCGCAACAGCTCGATTGCCGCTGTCGGTGTGGCTGCACACGAAAGCGGCCATGCCCTGCAGCATGCCAAAGGCTACTGGCCGCTGCAAATTCGGACGCAGATGGTGCCTACCGTGCAGCTCGGCTCCTGGCTCGGCCCAATTATCTTCATGGTCGGCTTCTTTCTCGGTGGTCGCGTCGAAGGGTCGCTGGGCTACTACGTGGCCGTCTTCGGCCTCATCCTATTTGCCGTCGTGGCCCTCTTTGCGGTGGTCACGCTGCCGGTCGAGCTGGATGCGAGCCGGCGAGCCAAGCAAATCCTGGTGACTGAAAACATCCTCGACCGCAGTGAAATGGATGGCGTCAACCGCATGTTGAACGCAGCTGCCCTCACGTACGTGGCGGCGGCCGTGCAAGCGATTCTGACCCTGCTCTACTACGCCTTTATTTTGTTTGGCAACCGCCGGCGTAACTAACGATGAATTGCCGTTTTTCCGGACGCGGGTGATCGAGTCACAGATTCTGCTTCAAACCAAACGCAGAATCTGTGCTTTCATTAAGAAGAGGTATTGCGATGTCGAATTCCAGACGTAATCTCATAGTAGCTATCATTGTGTTGGCCGGTGCACTGCTTTTGCTTTGCATCTGTGCTGTCGGCGCCTGGTTTGCCCTTGGCCCTAATTTGAACAGGACGAACCTGCTGCAAGGGTTACAGCCAACCGTGGCCGTGACTCGTCAAGCCCCCCGTGTCGCCACGGCAACCCCCGCGCGCGCCGAACCACGCGCCACGGCAACCCCAGCCAATGCACCATCGGCGCCAGCCACTCCGGCCGTCCCGCCCACAGCGCCCGTTCTCCCCACGGCGGTGCAAGCGCCTGCCGGTTCGGACATCGAAACTGCGCTGCTGACCAACCTGTACGAGCGGGTCAACCCTTCGGTGGTCAACATCACGATCCTGGGCCGGGCTGGAGACCAGGTTGTGCCGGGGATGCCCATTCCCACGCCGGTGAATCCTGATGAACTGGTGCCCACCAGCCAAGGCTCTGGCTTCGTCTGGGATGCAGAGGGCCACATCGTCACCAATGCGCATGTGGTGGAAGGCGAGGCAGGGGTGCGCATCACCTTCTCTGATGGCACGTCGGCCACGGCCGAGGTAGTCGGCACGGACCCTGATTCGGACCTGGCGGTTGTGAAAGTGGATCCTGCGACCGCGGCCCTGGTGCCGGTGGCGCGTGGGAGCATGGACACGGTGAAGGTGGGGCAGCGCGTGGCCGCGATTGGCAACCCGTTTGGCTACAATGGCACGCTGACGGTCGGTGTTGTCAGCGCCATCGGCCGCTCCATTTCATCACTGACGCAGTTCAACATTCCCAGCGTTATCCAAACTGATGCGCCTATTAACCCTGGCAACTCCGGCGGGCCTTTGCTCGATATGGATGGCGCGGTGATTGGCGTCAATGCCCAGATCGAGACCTCGGGCGGTGTGCGCGCCAATTCGGGCGTCGGTTTCTCGATCCCGATTAGCATCGTCGCACGCGTGGTGCCAGCGCTGATCAACGAAGGCGTGTATCGCCATGCTTATCTTGGCATCAGCGGCAGCACATTCAGCCCCTTCTGCGCAGATGTGCTGGGCATTGATCCCTCAGTGCGCGGCGCGTATGTCAACGAAGTCGCGAATGGTGGGCCGAGCGACAGCGCGGGCCTGCGCGGCGGTTCACGCGCCGTCAACAAGCTCACCTGCCCAGAGATGGCCGGCGGTGATCTCATCACCGCCATCAATGACCTTCCAGTGACGCGCTTCGACGACTTGTTGGTTTATCTAGAGAACAACACCAGCCCCGGCGACAAGATCACTTTGACTGTCCTGCGCGATGGCCAGGAACAGAAGATCACCGTTGAGCTTGGCCGACGGCCACAGCGCAGCCAGTAACCAGGTTCCCGCCAAAAACGAGACTTCCGAAGTCTTCAAGACTTCGGAAGTCTCCTCACTTCGGATGTCTCCTCATCCTGGGGCCACAGCATGATTGACCAGATCGCTCAGCGTTTGCAGGTTTGGGTCGGCCAGGCCCTACCAGGGACGACCGTCACCATCGAGCCGCCTGGGCCTTCTCGCAGCGGCCAGGGTGTCAGTCTCTATCTTTTTGAGTTGGTGGACGATCCACCGTTGCGCGGCAGCCAACGTACACCGCTGCAGGCGGCCGCACGTTTCCTGGTCACAACGTGGGCCGGTACGACCGAGGAAGCTCTGCGTCTCCTGGGTGATCTGTTGTTTGCCGCGATGGAGAAGATAGAGTTTCAGGTTGAGTTGACGCCCCTGCCGGCGGCGGCGTGGGGGGCGTTCAGCCTGGCGCCCCAACCTTCATTTGTGCTGCGCGTTCCCCTGCAATGGGCACGCCCCCAACCCCCCGTCAAGCGAGTTCGCCATCCGCTCACTGTGCAGCCGGCGCCGCTCGTGGGCCTACGTGGTCGGGTGGTTGGCCCGGACGATATTCCCCTGGCTGACGCCGTCGTCGTGGTTGAGGGACTGGATGCCATTGCGCATACCGACCGCGGCGGAAATTTCTACCTGGGCGCCTTGCCAGCGAGCCCGGCCAACCAGCGCGTGCGGGTGCGCGCCAAAGGCAAAGAGCTGATCGTTGACACGCAACTCCCTACGACCGACGACCAACCACTGCTGATCCGCTTTACGTCTTTTGACTGAAAGGAGAAGTCCGTATGCCAAACTATCTGGCGCCTGATATCTATGTCGAGGAGGTCGCCGGCGGCGCCAGGCCCATCGAGGCTGTCGGCGCCAGCACGGCAGGATTCGTTGGCGTGGCGCCTAATGCCGCCGCCCATCTCAATGAGGCCGTCGCTATCAATAACTGGATGCAGTTCGTCAAGGAGTACGTGGCTGACGGCAGCGCCAGCACCCACCTGTCGAACGCCGTCTATGGCTTCTTCCAGAACGGAGGCGGGCGCTGTTACGTCGTCAACGTCGGTGAAGGCAAGCCCGTCAGCGGCGGCGGAAAGCAGCGCACAGGGCTGGATGTGCTCGAACAGGTGGATGAAGTGGCGATCGTGGCCGCGCCCGGTTTCTCTGATGCCGCATCCTATGACGCGCTCTTGGAACACTGCGAACGGCTCGAAGACCGCGTTGCGATCCTCGACGCACCAGCCCAAATCACGGACATTGACAATCTCACGAAAGTAGCAACGGCTCCTGGAGGAGGCGGCGGGGCGGCGGCGTCGGGACTGCGCGCGCGGCAGTCAGAGAATGGTTACGGCGCGTATTATTTCCCCTGGCTAGTCGTGCGCGACCCCTTGACGCCTGGCGCGCTGGTCAACGCTCCTCCATCAGGACACGTGGCGGGCATCTGGGCGCGCACCGACGCCGCCCGCGGTGTGCACAAAGCCCCGGCCAATGCGGCCGTGCGCGGCGCGCTCAA
>CAZEPA010000232.1:0-6838 GCA_964513955.1 uncultured Anaerolineae bacterium
CCAGGGATGCCCCTGGCGCAGGGCGCGCTGTGCGGCCGGCGTGATGCGCAGGGCCAGGCGTCGGCCGGAGGGCGGTGGGATACGCGCCAGTAACTCAGCAGGTGCGATGGTCATGTCTGACAATACCTCATGGCGCGCCCGTGATGGTTGCGCCGGCGGAGATCCCGTTGCCCACGTCGTACCGCTTGATGATCAGGCATGGCAACCCCGTAGTCTGATTCAGAAACGTGTGGATCATCTCGATCTCGCTATCACTGCACCCCAGCAAAATCTTGATCTCTGCATCGCGCTTCCACACGTCGGCCGTGCAGGCAATCCCGGTGACGCGACGTTCGGCGCCGCGGCCCAGCCAGACATCAATGCCCTGCCCGTCCCCGGCTGTGGTTCCCGCGAGGTACCCATAATTCAGCGGATAAATCAGCTCCGGCCGCTGCGGATGCGCGGCGCCCCGCGGCCGATCAATGACCAGCGAGCTTTCTTCGACAAGTTCCTGCAGCGCACGCCAGAATTTGGCCTGTGGATCGTTCGTCACCGCTTACCGCCTCGTTAGCGTCGGCCCCACCAATGTAGAATCGTGCCGCCGTCGGTGAAACCCAGGGGCAAGAACGCGCCCGGCCCCAGGATGACCAGGTTGTCCAACGTGACAAACAGGGCCAACCACCAGATTAGTCCGGCGGCCGGCCGCAGCAGGAGGGTCGGCATCGCGGCCGCCAGTCCCAGGAGGGTGCTGGCAAGCGGGCCGCCCAGCGCCCGGCGAATGTGCACCCGGCCCGGCAAGGCCGGCTCGGTTGCGGGATAGAGCGATCTTCCCAGCAGGCCCCACAGCTGCACGCCGGTCATCGGATAACCGGTGCGCCGGGCAGCGATGGCGTGCCCCAGGTGATGAATCAGAATTGAAGCCCAGTGGAGCGCCACAACCAGCAAGCCGCCCATCAATGAAGCGCCCCACGGCAGGCGAATCACCCACATTCCCAGGCCAAAAACAAAAGCCCACAGGAACAGTGAGCCGATTAGCGCCGACGAGCGGGCGCTCAACTGCAGGCCGCCCATCGTTCCGAGTTTGGTTTCAGTCGCCATGATGCCTCCTGCACAAGTACAAAGGGCAAGCGCAAAGGGCAAAGCGCAAAGGGCAACGGGCGGAGGATCGGGGCATTTTTCTGCTTTGCGCATTTGGCCGGTTGTATTTTATCATCGCGGGGGTGGTTTCGGCCAGAATGACGATGTAGAGTATAATCAAGGTGCGGCTGCGGCCAAGCAGTGGACACGATACACGTATTCCAGAATCTGATCGCCGTTGGAGATGCCATGACCTTACGATTGATGCGGCGCGGCCTGCCTGTGCTGGCGCTGCTGCTGTTGAGCGCCTGCCAGGCGCGCAGTCCGGGCCAAAGCGGCCCGCTTACGCCCACGGTGACCCCCAGTGACCGCGTAATCAATACGACCCACACGCCGACGCCGCGCCCGCTGGTCACGCCGACGCCTACTCCCCTGCGCTTGCTCAACTACCCTGAACAGCCGCTGAACCTCCCGCGGGCGACGGTGCTAAGCGTGATTGACGGCGACACCATTGATGTGCGCGTCGGCGGTCAGACGGTCAGCGTGCGCCTGTTGGGCATCAACACGCCGGAAGTGGCGGGGCCGTACCGCACAGCGCAGTGCTTCGGCAATGAGGCTTCGGCCAATGCCAAGCGTCTTCTCGCCGGCGCGACTGTCTACCTGCAAGATGATCCGCAGCAGGACGATAAGGATCAGTACGGACGTTGGCTGCGCTACGTGTGGCTGAGCGACGGCCGCCTGTTCAATCTGGAGGCGATTGCGCAGGGGTTTGCCCTGGAATACACCTACTACCGCGAGCGGCCCTATTCGCTCAACCGCGTCTTCCGTGATGCGCAGCGGCTGGCGCAGGAGCAGCAGCTTGGTCTTTGGTCGTCGCAAACCTGCGCTGGGGACATCAAACGACCGCCGCTGACGGCGACATCCGCGGCGCGCACGCCCACGCCGCGGCCAACACTGCCGCCTACGTCTGCAGCGCGCACGCCAACGATACCGCCGGTCACGCCCGGCGCCAACGGCTGGATTGCCATCACCGGCATGAACTACGTGGGCGGGGACGAGATCGTCACCGTGACGAACCAGGGGACGGCGCCGCAATCGTTGGCTGGTTGGCGTCTGCAGAGCTATGGCGGCAGCCCGTGCCGCCTCATTCCCGAGCAAGTGTTTGTCTTCCCGGCCAATTTGACCCTGGCGTCAGGCGCCAGCGTACGCATACACAGCGGTCCGCAGGCCGTGGCCAAACCGCCGACCGATCTCAAATGGACGGAGGACACGGTGTGGAGCAACGGCGGCGACCGGGCCGATTTGCTCAGCGCCGATGGCGCACTGGTGACCTCGCTGGCCTACGGCGCTTGTCAGTGAAAGCTTTAGTCGAAGCGGCGCACGGCAGGATGTAAGAGGCCAAGCGCCGTAATGAGCGCCGTGAGCACCCCGCCAATGACGAAAACGGGGGCTGGTCCGATCTTCTCGGTGGCCCAGCCGGTCAGTCCGTAGCCAAGCGGCAGCAGCATGAAGGAGCCGAGCATATCAAAGCTCGCTACACGGCCCAACTTGTCGCTTGGCACCTCGGTTTGCAGGATGTTCGTCCAGATCAGGCCAAAGACCTCAAGGGCCGCGCCGTTGGCCGCAGCTGCCAGCAAGACGACAGCCAGCGGCAGGTTGGCGCCGAGCAGGGCCAATCCCAGGCCGGCCACGATGGCGCCGCCGTAGGACACCAACCCGCGCCGCCGCAAGCGCGGGTAGCGCCCCATCCACAGCCCGCCGAGGATATAGCCGATCGGAAACATGGCATAGAGTAGGCCGAGGGTTTGCACACCGCCGTGCAGGTGATCCTTGACCAGGAAGGGCAGCGCCACGGAAAATGGCCCGGCCAGGGTGATGTTGGTCAAGGAAAACAGCAAAATTGTCACCCAAAGAATGGGGCTGCCGACAACCACCGCCAGTCCCTCACGCAGGTCGCGCCCGATTCCACGCAGGCCCTGGGTAGGGCGCGGCGTCGGCGCGGCCGAGAGGCGCAGGAGCGGCAGCACCAACAGCGCCGCAGCAAAAAACGAGAACGCATTGCCGGCAAAGGCCAGTGTGGTGCCGCCCATGCCGACCAAGGCCGCGCCCAGCGCAGGCCCGACAATGCGGCCGGCCTGGGCACTGAGGCTGGTCAGTGAATTGGCGCTGGTCAGCGCGCTAGCTGGCGTCAACTCCGGCACCAGGGCCAGATACGCCGGTTGAAAGAAGGCGTCTGCGAGGCCAAAGAGCAGGCTGGCGCCGTAGATGTGCCAGATTTCCAGGCGACCGCTGAGGGCCAGCCATGTCACAGCCGCGGCGGCGACGCCTCGGCCCAAGTCGGAGATCAGCAGCAGGCGTACGCGCGGCAGACGATCCACGGCGACGCCGCCGATAAGAACGAAGAGCAGCATGGGCGCCATCGAAAAGGTCAAGACGGCGCCCATCGCCAGCGCGGAGCCGGTCTTTTCCAGCACCCACCACGCCAACGCCACCTGGTAGAGATGATCGCCGACGCGTGAGATCGTTTGCCCGACCCACAGGAAAGCAAACGATCGGTGCGTTAGGGCACGAAAAAGCGCCATCGGCAACCTCCGAGCAGCGGCTAGTCCGAAGAGGTGGACTCGGCCAACGTGGAGGGGACTTGCGGCAGGACATGCTGCAAGAACTGGCCGGTGTAGGAAGCCGGCACGCGCGCAATGTCTTCCGGCCGCCCCTCGGCGATGATGCGACCGCCGCCGTTGCCGCCTTCCGGCCCCATGTCAATCACCCAGTCGGCCGACTTGATGACATCCAGGTTGTGTTCGATGACCACCAGGGTGTTGCCGCGGTCGGCCAGGTCGTGCAGCACGTGCAGCAGCCGGCGCGTGTCCTCGAAGTGCAGACCGGTGGTAGGTTCGTCCAGGATGTAAAGCGTGTCTCCGGTGTCGCGGCGGCTCAGCTCCTTGCTCAGCTTGATGCGCTGCGCCTCGCCGCCGCTCAACGTCGTGGCCGCCTGTCCCAGGCGGATGTAGCCCAATCCGACCGCTTCCAGGGTTTTGAGCTTGTTGCGAATCGCCGGGATGTTGTTGAAGAACTCGTGCGCCTCTTCTACGGTCATGTCGAGCGTGTCCGCAATGGACTTGCCCTTGTACAGAATCTGCAGCGTGTCGCGATTGTAGCGCTTGCCATGACAGACCTCGCACGGCACCCAAACATCGGGCAGAAACTGCATCTCGATGCGGATCGTGCCATCGCCCTGGCAGGCTTCGCAGCGACCGCCTTTGACATTGAATGAGAAGCGCCCTGGCCCATACCCGCGCAGCTTGGCGTCCGGCAGGCGTGCAAACAGATCACGCAGCGGGCCAAAGAGGCCAGTGTACGTGGCGGGGTTGGAGCGCGGCGTGCGCCCGATCGGACTCTGATCAATATCAATGACTTTGTCCAACTGCTCGATGCCCAGGATCGTCTCGTGCGCGCCCGGCTTGTCCTTTGCCCGGTAAAGCACCTGCGCCAGGCGTTTGTAGAGCACCTCGATCACTAGACTCGACTTGCCAGAGCCGGAAACGCCGGTCACGCAGATGAACTTGCCCAGCGGGATGCGCACATCAACGCCTTGCAGGTTGTTCTCAGTCGCATGTTTGATGAGCAGGGTTTTGCCGTTGCCCTCGCGGCGCTTGGCCGGGACCTCAATCTGCTTCTCCCCGCGTAGATAGCGCGCG
The DNA here is from genome assembly GCA_964513955.1 of uncultured Anaerolineae bacterium. Lineage (GTDB taxonomy): Bacteria > Chloroflexota > Anaerolineae > SSC4 > Amarolineaceae > Amarolinea. The sequence continues at coordinate 4,755 of CAZEPA010000232.1, forward strand.
GTCAACGAATCGGGGCACTCGATGAAGCGGTCGCGCGGCGCCGAACAGACCACCTGTCCGCCGTGCTCGCCCGCTCCTGGCCCCAGGTCTACGATCCAATCGGCCGCACGCATGGTCTCTTCATCATGTTCTACCACGAGCACCGTGTTGCCTAGATCGCGCATGGCAATCAGCGTGCGAATCAGGCGCGCGTTGTCGCGTTGATGCAGGCCGATGGAGGGCTCGTCGAGGATATAGAGCACGCCCATCAACTGCGAGCCGATCTGCGTCGCCAGGCGGATGCGCTGCGCTTCGCCGCCGGACAGAGTGGCCGTGCCGCGATTGAGCGACAGGTAGTTCAAGCCCACATCGGCCATGAAGCCGAGCCGGGCGCGAATCTCCTTCAGAATCTGGCGCGCAATCGTCCATTGGCGCTGCGTCAGCGGCGAGGCTGCCGGCACCTCGATTGCTTCGCCGTACTTTGCCACGCGCTGACTCTCCTCTGCGGCGTTGCTGCCATTGGCCGCGGCCGTGAAAACCGGCGCGGTCTCCCCTTGCAGCAGCCGCACCCATTCCAGGGCTTCGATCACGGAGAACTGCGTCACCACGTCTATATTCTGATCAACGATCGTCACGGCCAGGGCTTCGGGGCGCAGGCGCTTGCCGCCGCAGGCCGGGCACGGGCGCGAGGTCATCAGTTCTTCCATCTCGGATCGGATGTAATCGGAGGTTGATTCACGGTAGCGCCGCTGCAAGTGCGGGATGACCGCCTCGTAAGTCGTTTCGTAGGTGCGCAGTTGGCCGGCGGTGTTGTGGTAGGTGATGGCAACCGACTCGGCGTGCCCAGGGCCAAACAGAATGATCTCGCGCTGGCGATTGCTCAGCTCTTTCCACGGCGCGGTGAAAGGAATGTGGTGCTTGGCGCACAAGGCGCGTAGGAGCTGGCGATAATGATTCTCCTCGTCCTTCTGCCCTTGCTTGCCCCAACCGCTGACGTTCAGCGCGCCCTCCGCCAGCGACAGATCAGGATTCGACGCGATCATCTCGGGGTCGAACTCCATCTGCACGCCCAGGCCGCTGCACGTCTGGCAGGCGCCGTGTGGGGAGTTGAATGAAAAGGTGCGCGGTTCGATCTCCGATAGGCTGATGCCGCAGTGAACGCAGGCAAAATGCTCTGAGTAGAGACGATCCGTGGGCGCCGCGTCGCGCCGGCTCACGTCGCTGACGAGCATGGCGCCGCCGCCCAGACGCAGGGCCGTCTCCACCGAGTCGGTCAGGCGGGCCAGATCAAGCGCGCCCTCGCCATCCTGCGCCACCACCAGGCGATCTACAACTGCCTCGATGGTGTGATTTTTGTAGCGATCGAGCTCAATGTCCTCGTCCACATCATGCACTTCGCCGTTGACGCGCACGCGCACGAAACCGGCTTTGCGCACGTCCTCGAAGATGCCTTTGTGTTCACCTTTCCGGTCCTGGATCAACGGCGCCAGGATCAAGATGCGGCTGCCGGCCGGCATCTCCTGAATCGAATCCACGATCTGTTGCGCACTTTGCTGGGCGATTTCGCGGCCGCAGTTGGGGCAATGGGGCGTGCCCACGCGGGCAAAGAGCAGGCGCAAATAGTCATAGATTTCAGTCGTGGTGCCCACGGTGGAACGCGGGTTGCGGCTGGCGCCTTTCTGGTCAATGGAAATGGCCGGGCTCAGCCCTTCAATCTGATCCACGTCAGGCTTTTCCATCAGGCCCAAGAACTGGCGTGCGTAGGCCGACAAGGACTCGACGTAGCGGCGCTGGCCTTCGGCATAGATCGTGTCGAAGGCTAACGACGATTTGCCCGATCCGGAGAGGCCCGTGATGACCACCAACTGGTCGCGCGGCAGCTCCACGGTAACGTTCTTGAGGTTATGTTCTCGTGCACCACGAACGATCAATTTGTCATGAGCCATGGTCCAGTTCTCCTGGCGTGGCGCGTCACGCAATATCGCACGACTAAGAAACCGGGTTTCTGTGGTGAAACCCGGTTTCGGCAAGACCAAAGTGGGCCAGACAGGCCGCAGAATCGGTTACTTCTTCTTCGTGTCCTCGGGCAGTTCTTCGCCCTTGGC
>CAZEPA010000233.1:0-6838 GCA_964513955.1 uncultured Anaerolineae bacterium
CTGGCGCCATCGCCAGCAGGTCAGGCTGGCGCTGCACTGCGCCCAGGCCGTGACCGGCGGCAGTCGTTTTGTGCTAGGGCCGGTCACCGCGCAGCGGCCCGACGCACGCCTGGTGCCGTTGGGCGCAGACCTGGCCCGTTTTGCCAGCGGCGGCTTACGCGCTGAACGAGCACCTGGCCCGCCGTGGCGCTTGCTTCATGCAGCCAGCATCAACCCCGTCAAAGACCAGGCCGTGCTGCTGCACGCGCTGCGCCTGGTGGTGGATCAGGAGGAGGCGGTGTACCTGGATTGGTTTGGCGAAGACACCCTCGGCGGTACGCTTCAGCGCCTGGTCTCCGACCTGCGACTGGACGCCCATGTCACCCTGCATGGCGTGCAGTCCGCGGATGTGCTAGCGCCCTACTTTCGCCAGGCGCATCTGTACGTGCAATCGTCGCGGCATGAGAGCCAGGGCGTAGCCGTGTGTGAAGCCGCAGCCGCGGGGACGCCGACGGTCGGGACGGCCGTGGGCCTGGTGGCTGACCTGGCGCCGGCCGCCGCGTGGGCCGTGCCTGTCGGAGACGCGGCCGGCCTGGCCGCGGGCATTTTGACTCTGCTCCGTGATCCCGATCAGCGTGCGCAGCGCGGCCGCGCCGCGCAGACCTGGGCGCAGGCGTTCGACGCCGACTGGACGGCCGCCGCGTTCGAGGCGCTTTACCACGAGGTGATCCGGTGAGCGGCGCGCTTCCCGCCGCGGCCGCGCCGGCCCAGGCCGATTTGCCAGCGCTGCAGCCGTACCAGCCCGGGCAGGAGACAACCGATGCGGCCCTGGTGGCCCTGTTTGCCGCGGCGTACGGGCACACGATTTCTGAGCCGCTGTACTGGTGGAAGCTGGGCGGCCTGCCCACGCCAACCCCTAACGTTTGGGTCGCCTGGGAGGACGGCCGGCCGATTTTTCACTATGCCAGCGTCCCGACGCCGTATCAGACGCCCGACGGCGACGCCATCTTGATGACTGGCGCGGATCTGATGACCGCGCCGGATCAGCGCCGGCGCGGGCTGCTCACCGCGTACGCGCCGCAGGTGTACGAGATCTGGAGCCAGGCTGGGCTGCCATTCACGATTGGGCTGCCCAACGAGCGCTGGGGATCGCGGGCCGACTACCTGGGCTGGCAGCCGCTGCTACCCCTGACTTGGTTGATCCGGCCCTTGCGGCCCGAGGCCGTAGCGGCCCGCCGCCTCCGCCTACCGATCCTGGCGCGTGCGACCGTCGTCAGCCGTCTGTGGCAGCGGCGCTGGCGTGTGCCCCTGCCGTCCGGTCTGACCACTCAGGCCGTGGATGAGGCCGATGCACGCTTCGATCTCCTGTGGCACGCCGCACATCCTCGCCAGGGATACTGCGTGCAGCGTGATCGGCGCTGGGTGCAGTGGCGCTTTCTGTCTGCGCCGGCGGATGAGCGTCGCTGGCGCTATCATCTGCTGTTAGCTCGCCGGGGCGAGGAGTCCGTGGGCTATGCGGCCTACCGGGTGCAGATCGAGGCAGGCCGCATCACCGGGTTCATCGCTGACTTGTTCGCGGCGCCGACGGACGAGCTGGCCCGGCAGGCCTTGCTGACGGGCGTCGTGCGCCTGTTGTACGACCTGGGCGCAGAGAAAATTGCGACCCTGGCTGTGCCAGCGACTCCGCTCCATCACAGCCTGGTGCAGGCCGGTTTCCGGCCGGCGCTGGGCACCTTCACGGTCAAGGCGCGGCCGCTGGCGCAGACGCTTGACCTGGGCGCCCTGCGCGATCCTGCGCAGTGGTATCTGACCGGCAGCGATTTCGACGTGATCTGATGGTTTATCAAGCGCTGCGTGGGTGCAAGCGCCGGCTGGCGTCCCTGGTCGAAGGGGGCTGGTGGGCGGGATTCTGGTTGGCGGGCGCGGTCAGGCGCACGATCCGAACGGCTGATCCACGCGTGAGACCCTGGTCAACGCCGGGAGGGCAGCGCGTGTTAGTGGTGGCGCCCCATCCCGATGATGAGGTTTGCGGCTGCGGCGGAGCGCTGCTGCGCCATCTAGAGGCGGGCGACCGCGTGACCCTGGTGTACGTGACCGATGGCCGCCGCTCACGCGCCCTGGGGTTGACGGCTGAGGCCATGGCCGCGCGTCGCCAGCAAGAAGCCGCGGCCTGCGCGGCCGTGCTGGGCGTCAGCGACTGGCTGTGGCTGGGGCTGCCGGAATGGGAGTGGGGGGTTGAGAAATTGGCGCCGCGGCTCTTGGCGCTGCTCACACAGATCAAGCCGGATCTGATTTACGCCCCGTCGCGGGTAGATTTTCACCCAGAGCACTGGAAGACGGCGCATGCCCTGGCCCTGGCCCTGGCGCAATGGCCGTCGCGGCCGCTGCTGCGTTGCATGGCCTTGCAGGTGCCGTTAGGCTCAAGCCTGACGAACGTCGTCAGCAGTACGCAGGCTGTGCAGGTGCAGCAGGACGCCGCCATCGCTGCGCACGCCTCGCAGGTCTACAGCACGGCGCGCACGAAACGGATGCGCCGCTACACCGCGGCGGTCTGTGGCCTACCTGGCGAGGCCGAGGCTTTTTGGGAAATGAGCGCGGCCAGGTATCAAAGGCTGCACGCGGCCGCACCATCTACCTGGCCGGCCGTCTTTCGCAGTCTACGCGCCATGCCGTGGACTGACGGCCTGGCCTATCTATGGGGCTGGCGCGAACGCTGTACGCTTAGAAAAGAACATGAGGGAACATGACATGACAACTGAAACACCGCTGATCCTGCTCTACAACCCGAAAGTCGCCAAGCCGGGCTATCATCGCCTACCCCATTCTCTGCTGCAATTGGGCACGCTTTTGGAGGGGCGTTATCCGTATGAGATCATTGACGGCAATCTGGACCAGGAGCGTGATCGCGCCGGCGAAATCATTGACCGCGTGCGCCGAGACGGCGTGCGCTACCTGGGCGTGACCATCATGCCCGGCCCCCAGTTGCAGCGGGCCGTGCCTGACATCAAGCGCATCAAGACCGCCTGCCCAGACCTGACGATCATCGCAGGGGGTTATTTTCCCACCAACCACCCCAATACCTGCGCCAATGATCCAGCCATTGACTACGTCGTGCTCAGCGCGGGTGAAGATACCCTGCCGGCGCTGCTTGACACCCTGGAGCAGGGCGGCGATCCTGCTGACGTGGCTGGGCTGGCCTTTGCGCGCGACGGCCAGGTGATCCACACGCCGCCGCGGCCGCCCCATCATCCAAATGACCTGCCCTGGTATCCCTACCACAAGGTGCCGGTAGATCGCTACGTCAACCGCACGCACCTGGGCACACGCACGTTGAGCCATCACAGCAGTTTTGGCTGCCCCTTCTTTTGCAACTTCTGCGCCGTAGTCAACCTGGCGGAGGGCAAGTGGCTGCCAGAGAGCGCGGAACGCCTGGGCGAGCTGACGCAGTATTTTGTGGATAACTGGCACATCAACGCGCTGGAGTTTCATGACAACAACTTTTTTACCAGCGAAAAGCGGGTGGCCGCCTATGCCGAAGACCTGCTGCGTCGTGATTTGCTGGTGGCCTGGTGGGGCGAAGGGCGCATTGACACCATGCTCAAGTACAGCGACCGCACCTGGAAGCTGCTGCGCGACAGCGGCTTGAAGATGGTCTTCATGGGCGCCGAGAGCGCGGACGATGAAACGCTCAGGAAGATGAACAAGGGCGGCACGCTGACGGCCGACAAGACGCTGGCCCTGGCCGCGCGCGCGCGCCAATACGACATCGTACCCGAGTTCAGCTTCATCCTGGGCAATCCGCCCGATCCGCACAAGGACATCGAGCGCGGCATCGAGTTCATTCGTAAGGTCAAAGAGATCAACCCGGCCGTGGAGATCATCATGTATCGCTACGACCCGGTGCCCCTGGCGGGCGAGATGTGGCTGGCAGCCGAAGCCTCTGGTTTTGCCTTCCCGCAGACCCTGGACGAATGGGCCGATCCCAAATGGGTGCGCGTGCAGCTGCGCCGCAGCGCAGATACGCCGTGGTTCAGACGCAGCGAACGCGAGTTGATGCGTAACTTCGAGACAGTGCTCAATGCCTATTATCCAACGACCACCGATCGCCGCCTGCGCAGCCCGTTCTGGCGTCCGGTTCTCAAAGCTCTCAGCGGTTGGCGCTACAACCTGCGCGTCTATCGCTGGCCCTTTGAACTAGAAGCCGTGCAAAGGCGCATCCGTTATCAGCGGCCGGAGACATCAGGATTTTGAGCCTCTCTGTTGGCCAAATCCTAAGACAATTGACAGTGTCCCCGTTTGACGTAAAATACCGGCGCGCGCATTTTCTCAAGCAACAGCAAGATACGTATGGAAGAAATACCGGAATGCAGCGATTACGACAGCCCGTGGAAAGAGGTGCTCGAGATTTACTTCTAGCAGTTCATGCAATTCTTCTTTCCGATCGCTCATGCCGACATTGATTGGCTGCGCGGTTATGAGTTCCTGGATAAAGAGTTGCAGAAAGTAGTCCGTGAATCTTCTTTGGGGCGGCGCTATGGCGACAAGCTTGCTCGCGTCTGGTTGCTGAACGGCGAAGAAACGTGGGTGCTCATTCATGTCGAAGTTCAAGGTCAGGTGGAACAGGCATTTGATGAGCGTATCTTCGTATACCACTATCGCCTGTTTGATCGTTATCAGCACAAAGTAGTGAGCCTCGTTGTTCTTGCCGATACACAGCCCGCATGGCGGCCCGGACATTATGGGTACAATTTGTGGGGCTGTGAGATCAGTTTTCGCTTTCCTGCGGTCAAATTACACGATTACGGCGCACGTTGGGATGAATTGGTTGCACGCGATAACCCGTTTGCGACGGTTGTCATGGCGCACTTGAAGGCACAGGAAACGCGGCGTGATGAGGAGCAACGCAAGCTGTGGAAGCTCATGTTGATTCGGCGTTTATACGAGCGAGGGTATGAACGCGACGACGTGCTTAACCTGTTTCGTTTCATTGACTGGGTTCTGGTCTTGCCAGAAGCGGTTGAGAATGAGATTTGGCGCGCGGTGACGGAGATAGAGGAGGCACAGCATATGACCTACATTACCAGTATCGAACGGATTGGCATGAAGCGCGGCTATGAAACTGGCAAACAGGAAGGCATTCAGCAGGGCATTCAACAGGGAGTTCAGCAGGGCGAAGCCATCGGTCTGCGCGAGGGGTTGTTGTCAGGTATTGCCGTGGGTCTGGATCTGAAATTTGGCTTCGAGGCAGCAAGCGTCTTGCCAGAAGTCTACAAAATCGAAGATGTGGCTGTTCTGCGCGCGTTGCAGGAAGGTCTGAGGACGGCGAAAACGCTGATCGAATGGCAGAATCTGTACCGGAAAGAGAAGCGGTCCTCGGAGTCCTGAGCATTTCTGGCCAGCGGTTGTGACTCACATTGTTATCGTCAACTACGCCTGCGCGCCTGATCTGAAGGAGCCGGACGAGCTGCTCGATCGCTATTTCAGCCTGGTCAGTTGGGCGGACGGGCTGGCGCAGGCGGGCGCGCAGGTTAGCGTGATGCAGGCCTTTGCGGCCGACGCGCAGCGTGAACGCAACGGCGTGCTCTATCGTTTTGTCAACGATGGCAACGCCTCGCACCCTCGCATCTGGCAGGTTCCTCGCCGTTTGCACGCGGCCGTGGCGCAAGCGCGGCCTGACGTGGCGCACGTCAACGGCCTGCTTTTCCCCTGGCAGACCTGGGCTTTGGGCCGCTTACTTCCATCGTGCGCACTTACGCTTCAGCACCACGCCGAACGCCCGTGGACAGGGCTTCGCGGCGTGCTGCAGCGCATCGGTCTGCGTCACGTGGACGGATTCCTCTTCACCGCCGCGGCCCTGGCGCAGCCCTGGCAGGCGGCCGGCATGATCCGGCCCGCGCAGCCCATCTTTCAGATCATGGAAGGCACGAGCGATTTTCACGCGCAGCCGCGGGCCGCGGCCCGCGCGGCGACAGGCATGATGGGCAATCCCATTCTCTTCTGGGCTGGCAACCTGGACGCCAACAAAGACCCGCTGACTATCCTAGAGGGCTTCGAGCATGCGTTGGCGCAGCTCCCCACCGCACGCCTCTACATGGCCTTTCGTTTTGCCGACCTGCTGCCAGAAGTGCAGGCGCGCTTGGCTCAGCGCCCCGCGCTTGCCGGCGCGGTCAAGCTCCTCGGCACCCTGGCGCGGAGTGACATCGAGGCTTACTTCAACAGCGCCGATTTTTTCGTGCAGGGCAGCCATCATGAAAGCACAGGCTACGCGCTGTTGGATGCCCTGGCTTGCGGCGTCGTGCCGATCGTCACCGACATCCCTTCGTTTCGTGTGTTGACCAACCAGGGCGCGCTGGGCGCCCTCTGGCCGCCCGGCGATGCCCACGCCTTTGCCGCAGCCCTGGTCGAATGCGCGCAGCATCCACTGCCGGCGCAGACGGCCGCCGTGCGCGATTTTTTCGACGCCCAGCTGAGCGTTCCTGCGGTCGGGCGCCAGGCCCTTGCCATCTACCAATCCTTGCATCTGCGCAAATCGAACCGCCAGCCCAACGAGGCCACATGACCGCGGCAATCACTCCAGGGATCAGGCGCGCTGCCCTGGTTATTCTCCTGCTCGCCTTCTGGCTGATTTCACTGCGCCATCTGACCGTGGCGCCGCCCGTGTACGAGGATGAACCCTGGCAGGCTTCCAGCGGCTGGAAGCTGGCGACGGCTGGCGTTTTTGGCAGCGACCTGTTTGCCGGGCTTTACGACATGGATCGGCGTTACTACGGCTACCTGACGCTGCACCCGCTGCTGCTGGCTGCCGTCTATCGCGCGGCCGGCATCGGTCTGCTGCAAACCCGCCTGGAGCCCGCGGCCC
>CAZEPA010000234.1:0-6783 GCA_964513955.1 uncultured Anaerolineae bacterium
GGCGGCGCCGGCGATGGCGAAACCAATGGTCGCCGACGCCTTCGCCCGTCAACGCAGCGCCCGCAAGTTCGAGGACAAAAAATAATGACTTCTATTAGCCCAACGACCCTTCTTTTCATCCGTCATGGCGAAACCGACGCCAATGCCAACGGCCAGTTGGAAGGCGCCACCGACAAGCCGCTCAACGCCGCCGGGCTGGCCCAGGCTCGGGCCGTTGCGGCGCGCCTGGTGCGCGAGAATCGGCCCATCCAGGCCATCTACAGCAGTTCTCTGACCCGCGCGCGGCAGACGGCCGCGCCCCTGGCGGCTGCGCTCGGCGAGCTGCCGGTGCAGGTTGACCCCGATTTATCTGAATTTCACTTGGGCGAGTGGGACGGCCTGACCCTGGAGGAACTGCGCGACGAGAAAAAGCTGTGGGCGCACATGGCAACCGACCCACATTTTGCACCGCCAGGCGGCGAATCAGCCATGCAGTTCGGCCTGCGTCTCGTGCGCGCGGTGCGCGCCATCCTCAGCCGCCACCCAGGGCAGACCGTTGCGATCTTCAGTCACGGCGGCGCGCTGGCCACCGTGCTGGCCGTACTCTTGGAGAACCAGGGCAATCGCTGGCCTGGGTATCTGATGGACAACGGCGGCATCAGCGAGGTGGTGTTCGAGCCAGCGCCTCGCCTCGTGCGCCTGAACGATGTCAGTCATATCAGGGAAATGTTGAACGCTGAACAATCAACGGGGAGCGAGCATGAGCAGTAGCGAACAAGCCAACGATTCGATACCTGAAACGGGGGAGACGGTGAACGTCAACCGGCAGACCGGCGTTACGATCAGCGCGCAGACGGTGACGATCAGCCAGAGCAATGTCAACCAGGTGCATGCGGACAGCATCGCTTTGTCGCAAGGCGGCATCGGCAGCGCCAAAGGGATGCACATCTCAGTGACCAACGGCGGCATCGGCGCGGCCAGTGGTGACTCGGTGACAGTGACGAGCGGCGGCATCGGCGCGGCGGCTGCGCAGACCATTCATGTGCAAGACGGCACGATTGCGTTTCTGGCGGCCCAGACCGTGACGGGCAACCCACGCATCCTGTTCGATCTGCGCGCGGGGCTGCTGTTTGGCCTGGCGGCTGGCGTGATCGTCAGCCTGATGCAGGCGCTGCTGCGGCGCCGTTCCTCATAGGATGGCTTTGCGCTCCTCGCGTTCGCGCCAGGTGCATTGGGTAAGCCGACTCTAGCGCCAGGGCGCACAGGCGCAGAGACGCCGTGTTGTTTCCTTGCGCCGTGGCGTCTTTGCGTTGAAGCCGGCACATCCCTCGCGGCAGATACATTTCATCCAGGCGAGGATGCGCGGCTTTTGCCGAGATAGGCCTCGACAATGGCGGGGTCGGCGCGCAACTGGGCGGCAGGGCCTTCCTGCACGATGCGCCCACTTTCCAGGACATAGGCATAATCGGCGATGTGCAGCGCCTTGCGCGCGTTTTGCTCCACCAGCAGGATGGTCGCTCCCTGGGCCTTGAGGTCAGCGATGATGCGAAAAATCTCCTGCACGAGCAGCGGCGCCAATCCCAGCGACGGTTCATCCAGCATCAGCAGGCGCGGCCGGGCCATCAAGCCCCGACCGATGGCTAACATCTGCTGCTCGCCGCCGGAGAGGGAGCCGGCCTCCTGCCAGCGCCGTTCGCGCAGCCGCGGGAAACGCTGAAAGCTCGCCTCCAGGTCGTCCTGGATGCCGGCGTGGTCACGCCGCCGATTGGCGCCTAGCAAGAGGTTCTCTTCCACGGTCAGCGGCGCGAGGATCTGACGACCTTCGGGCACCTGCACCAGGCCCAACGCCGCCACGCGATCCGAGCGCCAGCCCGTAATGTCGCGCGCGTCGAAAGTAATGCGGCCCGCACGCGGCGCCAACAGCCCGCTGATCGTGTTCAGCGTGGTGGACTTGCCTGCGCCGTTGGCGCCCACCAGCGCCGCCACGCTGCCCTGCGCAACCGTGAACGAGATGCCCTTCAGCGCGGCGATTGCGCCGTAAGCGGTGTGCAAATTCGTTACCACCAGCATGGTCAGTTCATTCCTCCACCGGCTCTTCGCCCAGGTACGCTTCGATGACGTGCGGATCGTTGTGCACCGCGTCCGGCGTCCCCGCGGCGATCTGACGGCCAAAGTTGAGCACCACCACCTGGTCGCAGATGCTCATGATGAGGTCCATGTGGTGCTCGATCACGAGCAAGGTCAGGCCGCCCGCGCGCAGCTCCATGAGAAAAGCCGCAAGCTGCTCCGTTTCGGCGCCGATCATGCCTGCGGCCGGTTCATCCAACAAGAGCAAGCGTGGTTCTAGCGCCAGCGCACGCGCGATCTCCACACGGCGCTGATCGCCATAAGACAGTGCTTCCGCCGCCATCGGCGCCAGGTGCTCCAGGCCCAGCCGGCGCAGCAAGGTCAAGGCGGCGCGGCGCGCTTCCTGTTCCGCGTGACGGGTGCGCGGCAGCCGCAGGAGGGTCTCGACGATCGTGCCCGGCTGGCGCAGGTGATGGCCGACCATGACATTCTCCAGCACCGACAAATCGCCAAACAGGCGGATGTTCTGAAACGTGCGGCCAATACCGCGCCGGGCCAATTCGTGCGCGGGCAGGCCGTTGACCGGTGCGCCAGCAAAAATGACGCGCCCGCTGCTCAGCGGGGTCAGACCGCTGATGATGTTGATAAGCGTGGTCTTGCCGGCCCCATTAGGTCCAATCAAACCGCAAATGGCGCCGGGCGCCACATCAAACGAAACATGATCGAGCGCGGTCAGGCCGCCGAACTGACGGCTGACATCTTCGACGCTTAGCAGCGCGGGCATGGCGTCAGGCATGATCTCTCACCTCGTCGCGCGGCCGTGGCCGAAACCACACGCGCAGGCGGCGCCAGAAGCGCGGCTGGGCGTCTGGCTTCACCACCCCCCCCGGCGGGCGGGCGGGGCCCAACCCCCCCGCGCGGGGGGCGCCACACGGGGGGGGCGGCCAGGCCGCGCGGCAGATAGATGATTGCCAGCATGATGATCAGGCCGTTGATGACTTCGCGCTGCGCGCGCAGGAAACGGAGAAGCTCCGGCAAGGTGGACAGCAAGATCGCGCCCAGGATCGGCCCGGCCCACTGGGTCATGCCGCCCAGCACGGCGTAAGCCAGGATGTCCACGGCGCGGCCAAAGACGTAGTTGCGCGGATCAATCACGCGCACGATGGGGGTGCTCAAGGCGCCGGCGCCAGCGGCCAATGCCGCGCCCAAGACGAACACCAGCAGTTTGTAACGCACCACGTGAATGCCAAGCGTGGAGGCAGCCGATTCATCCAGACGGATCGCGGCCATCAAGCGGCCATAACGTGAGTGCTGCATGGTGGCCAACAGGTAGATGCAGGCCAGCACGTAGAGTAGAATCGGCCAGGTGGTGGCGGGCAGGCCCAATACGATCGGAGGCGTGCGGTAGGTCAGGGTGATGCCTTCGGCGCCGTTGAAAACAGTCAGGTCGGGCTGGCCGCTGACAATGCGCACCAGCCTATCGCCGTTGAGCGCAGTGATGCGCACAATCTCGCCAAAGCCCAGCGTGGCGATCGCCAGGTAGATGTCACGCAGCCGCAGGATAATCAGGCCGAAGGGCAGGGCGATCAGGATGCCAATGAGGATAGCCAGGACAAAGCCCACGCCCAGCGGCAGATTGGTCTGCGTGGCGATGATGGCGGCGGTGTACGCGCCGATCGCCATGAACCCGGCATTGGACAGGGATAATAGTCCGGTCGCCAGGGTCAGGTAGATGCTCAGCCCCAGGGCAATGTTGATGAGGGTGAAGTTGACAATGGAGATGTTGTGGCTGATAAACTCAGGCATACGTCATCGCTTGAAGCGCCCCTCAATCATTTAGGATCGCGCCCCGGCGCTACGCCCCAGGATGCCGCTCGGACGCACGAGCAAGACCAAGATGAGTAAGGCGAAGACAAAAGCGTCGCGAAAACTGCTGTCGAGGTACGCCACACTCAAGACACGCATCATGCCGACCAGGAAGGCGGCCGCCGCAGCCCCGCCGATGCTGCCCATGCCGCCGACGATGATGACCGTCAATCCGGCCAGTTCCACCTCGTTGCCCATGGTCGGTTCGAGGCGGTTGAAGGCCAGGCCGAGCAGCACGCCAGCCGCGCCGGCCAGCGCGCCGGATAGGAAGAATGTCTGCGTGACAACCCAATCCACGTTGATGCCGAGCAAACGAGCGGTGCGTTCGCTCCAGGCAATGGCGCGGATGGCGCGGCCCAACTGGGTGCGTTCGATGAGCAGGCGCAGGATGATCATCAGCGCCAACGCCAACGCCATGACCAGCATCTGGATCGGCGCGATGACGGCGCGACCGAACAGGGGAAACGGGGTGGTCGGGTAGATTTCCGGTGGAAAGCGCGAGACCTGGGCGCCAAACAGGCCCTGCGCCACGCTGATGAAGACGATGGAAGCGCCGATGGAAGAGATCATCGGCGCCAGGCGCGGCACGGGCGCCTGGCGCAGGGGTCGAATCGCCCGATAATCAAGCACGGCGCCAACCAGCATCAGCGCAGCGCCGGCGCCCAGCAGGCTCAGGCGCAGCGCGGCGGCCCACGCGCCCACGATGCCCACGAGCGCCAGGATGAAGCCTCCCCACAGCACAAGGCTGCCCCTGGTCAACGCACGCAGAGGCTTGAACGCCAGGCGATCGAGCAGGATTCCGAGCAGTCCGGCGCCGACCATGGCCAGCGGAATGGAGGCCCACAGCGGCCAACCCAGCTTCGTCACGCACAGGAAAGCCAGGAAAGCGCCCCACATGTAGTTGGCGCCGTGGGCCAGGTTGACGATGTCCAGCACCCCAAAGACCAGGGTGTAGCCCATGGCAAACAGAGCCAGGGCAGCCCCTTGCCAGATGCCGTTGATGAGCTGCTGTGGGAGCTGTTCCATGTCTGTCCTATTCGAACAGGGCGAACTGGCCGTCCTTGACCATCTGCACCACCGGGGTGTGCTGCGGGTCGCGGTTGGCATCGAACGAGAACTTGCCCAGCACCGTGTCCATGTCCTTGATCTGCGCGAGGGCGTCACGAATGGCCTGGCCGTCCGCTTTGCCGGCATGCTGGATGGCCGAAGCCATGATGTAAACCGCGGCGTAAGCCTGCGCCGCGAACTGGTCCGGGTTAGCGCCGTACTTGGCGTTGTAGGCTTTGACGAAGTCTTGGTTCCCGGGTGCCGTAGAATTGATGAACCAGGCCGCGCCCGAAATCGCACCTTCGGCCGCCTTGCCCGCCAACTGCGCCAGCTTAGGCGAGTTGAAGCCGTTGCCGCCGATAAAACGGACGGATTCGGGGATGCCAAGCTGTCGGCCCTGGGACATGATGCCAGCCGCTTCTTCGGCCAGCGCGGAGACCACGATGGCCTCTGGATTCAACCCCTTGATCTTGGTCAACTGCGCGGAAAAGTCAGTGTCGCCCTTCTTGAACGTTTCCGTAGCCAGAATTTCTACGCCTTCGGCGTCCAGGGCGGCTTTGAAGGCATCGTAGCCGCTCTTGGTAAAGGCGTCGTCATCGCCGTAAAGGATCGCCACCTTCTTGTAGCCCAGCTTGGCCTTGGTCGCCTTGATGGTATTCGGAATCACGGACGCCTCCGGTAAGCTGTCGCGAAAAACGAAATCGCCAATCTCGACGATGCCCGCGGCAGTGTTCGACGTAGCCAGCACGACGACCTTCTTTTCCTGGGCCATGGGGTCCGCGGCCTTGGCTGAGTTGGAAAGGGTGGGACCAAAGATAGCGACGACCTTGTCCTGGTTGATGAGCTTCTCGAAAGCCGCAATGGCGCCTTCTTTGGTCGAGCGATCATCCTCGGTAATCAGCTTGATGGCGGCCTGGCCCAGAGTGCCGGCCTTATTGATCTCCTCCACCGCCATCTCGGCCGCCTGCTTTTGCGACGGACCATAGATCGCGGCCGCGCCCGTCAGCGACCAGACGGCGCCAATGGCAATCTGACCGCTCAAGGCGCCGGCGGTTGGCGGCGTGGTAGGTTGAGCGGCGGGCGCAGCGCAACCCGCCAACAGTAGAGTGACTACCAACAGCAAAGAGACAAGATGAAACTTCTGCATGATCTTTCCTCCAGGGAGCAGATTGTCCGTGTCGTTGTCGTAGGGAGTCTGAGAGGTAGCCAGAATGATACCATAGGCGGAAAGACGCGTCAAAGGAAGATTGGAGGGGTTGTCGGCGCGCGCGAGTTTTGGGGAAACACACGCCTTTCGTGTATGATAGCGGCTCATTTGGATGAAAGAATGAGGCGAGACAGGCAAACATGACGCAATTCAAGGACATCTATGCGGGCCGCAAGCCGGCCTTATCCGTGGAGATTTTCCCACCCCGCACCGATCAGAGTTGGGCCAATCTACAGGATGAGTTGACGCATCTGGTCGCGCACCGACCGGCGTTCGTTTCGGTGACCTACGGCGCCGGCGGTTCCACGCGCGCCAAAACGTTGGAACTGGTGGAGATGATTCACACGCGATTTCAGGTGGTGAGCGTGCCTCATTTCACCTGCGTCGGCTCATCGCGCGCGGACATTCGGGAATATGTGGATCGCGCGCTGGCCCAGGGGGTGCGAAACCTGGTGGCGCTGCGGGGAGATCCGCCCCAGGGCGCCGACCAGTTCACGCCCGCGGCCGATGGCTTCCGCTACGCGAATGAGCTGGTGGCGTTTGTCAAGGACTATACATCAGAGCTCGACATCGCGGTCGCCGGTTATCCAGAGGGCCATGTCGAATGTCGCGATCTT
>CAZEPA010000235.1:0-6742 GCA_964513955.1 uncultured Anaerolineae bacterium
GCAGGGAGAGCGTGATCGAACCGCCGCCGTTGGCCGCGGCGCCCAGGTTGCTGACGTGGATTTCGACCTCGAACGGCTCGCCGGGGACGAAGGTGTCAGGGACGCGCACGGCCTCGATGACCGGTAGTGGCTTGGTCTTGGCCTGGGCCAACGCCTGGCTGCGCGCGGCGGCGCGTGCCGCGCTGCGGCCGTCGGCCGTCGCGACCACCGCCTGGTTCCACGCGTCCTGCAACTCGGCCACGGCAGCTGTAGATGTCGCTCCTGCATCAGCCGTTGCGGTGGGTGCCACGGGCGTATTTGTGGGCGCGACCGGCGCATCTGTGGGCGCCACGGGCGTATCCGTGTTCGGCGATGGTCGCAGCGTAGAGGTAGCGAAGGCAAGCGGTGTGTCGGTCGTCACGCCGACCTGGTTTTGGCCGCCGCGACCGCCGAGGCTGACCACACCCACCACGAGTAAGACGATGGCGACCGCGCCAATCGCCATCAGCGCCCATGCTGGCACGGGAGATCCGCGCCGCACCGCGACCGGGGCAGAGGCCGGTCGGGGTGCAGACGCACCCGCGGCTGGCGCGGCCACTTCAGTGGGCGGCGCGACCTGGGTGGGCGGCGCGGCCACCGTGACCGGCGGCGGCGTCACGACCGGCCCCTGGCCCAGCGAGGCCTCGACTTCCAGTCGAAACTCCTCCACGTTCGCCGGGCGATTTTGCGGCAGCGTCTCCAGACCGTGCAGTAGAGCCTTCTCCAGCGCCGCGTTGAGACCGGCATTAAGCACCCGCGGCGGTTTCAGCACCTCGCCGGCCATGCGCCGCACGCTGTCCGGCGGCGTCTCCCCGGTCAACATCGCGTAAAGCGTCGCGGCCAGGGCGTAGATGTCCGAACGGTGATCGGTGTGCGCCTGGCCGCCGTACTGCTCCCAGGGAGAAAAGCCGGGCGTGACGCCCTGCGCGCCCGCGATGGTGCTCTGGCCGCCGCCGCCCACCTTGCTCAGACCAAAGTCCACGAGGAAGGCCTGGCCTTCGGGCGTGACCTTGATGTTCTGCGGCTTGATATCGCGGTGCAGGACGGGGGGATTCTGGCTGTGCAAGTAGCTGAGCGCATCGCACACCTGCGTGAACCAGGCGCTGACCTGGGCTGGCGCCTGGCGCCCACGTGCGGCCAGCAGCTCGGCCAGGTTAACGCCGGCAATGAAGGTCATCACCAGGTATTGGTTGCCGTCGGCGGTGATGAAATGATCGCTGACCTTGGGCAAGTTCGTATGGTGCAGGCGGGCCAACACCTTGGCTTCGCGCTCGAACTGGATGCGCGCCTCTGGCGTGGCGAGCGTGTTCTCCTTCAACGCCACCCACTGCTCCAGGCGCGTATCCCAGGCGCGATAGACCGCGCCCATCCCGCCTTTGCCCAGCAGGGATTCAAGGCGGTAGCGATTTTCGAGCATCGTGCCAGGGGGCAGCGGGTTGGATGGCAGAGGCATCAGAACCTCCTGATGGTGGTCGGGGCCGGCCATGTGCGGGCGTGTGAGTCTGTCGGGGCTGCTTGATTATAGGCGATGGTGTGCGAATCAACAAAGCTGGTGTACGCAATCACGTGACCTGCGCGTCATTATTGCTGGCCTTCTAAGCGTAGAGTATAATCCTACGCATGTTTGAGATAACCTTGTCGCCATCTGCGCTCGATGACGTGGCGTGGTTTTCCAAAAGAGAACGTAGAGCCGTTTTTGATGCCATCGAAGATCAGTTGTCCAACCAGCCTGACGTCGTAACACGCAATAGAAAGCGACTGCGACCCAATCGTGTTGCCGAATGGGAACTACGTAGCGGCGCCTACCGCGTCTTTTACGATGTGACAGGCGCACAACGGCTGGTAGAGATCAAGATGGTAGGCCTCAAAGCCGGCAGCAAATTGCTCATTCGAGGTCAGGAGTACACATTATGAAAACGATTCTCGTTTCAGCACGCAAAAAGACGTTGCGAGACTTATTGGAACAAGCATCTAGTGAAAATTTGGTTCTGATGACCGGCGATGGGCGGGAGTTTATCTTGGCCGAGGTAGACAGCTTTGACCGTGAGATCGAGCTGACGCGGCAGAATCAAGCCCTCATGCAGTGGCTCGACGCCAGAGGCCGCGAGCATGGAACGGTGTCATTGGCTGAGGCGCGGTCTCGACTGCTGACCGACTGAGCCTGATGGCGCGCGATCTCCTACCAGGGTTCAGAGGCCAGGCAAGATCACCCGGAAGCCCACATCGCCGCTGCGGTTATCAGGACTGCCCCGATAGCGCAGCGCAGAGCGCACGTGATGCGCACCGTTATGCCAGCTGCCCCCGCGCAGGGCGCGCCGCAGATCGGTTCTGCTCACATCCTCGCGGCCATCACGGGGATCGTAGGGATAGGCAAAATCGGGCGCTTCCCAACGCTCGCCCCACGCGCTGCGCGTCCATTCCCACACATTGCCCGCCATGTCGAGCACGCCGTAGGGACTGGCGCCCAACGGATAAATTCCCAGCGCGCTCGTGTCGCCGCCGTCCGCGTCGAAGTTGCAGCGCGTTCTATCCGGCGCCTCATTTCCCCACGGGTAGATCCGCCCATCCCCTGATCCTGTCAAAGGGCCGCGCGCCGCCTTTTCCCATTCGGCCTCGCTGGGGAGCCGCACCCCCGCCCAGGCGCAAAACGCCAGCGCGTCCATCCAGCTCACGCAGGTCACTGGGTGCTGGCCCTTTTGATTCACATCGCTGCCCGGCCCGTAGGGTGTGCGCCAACTCGCATCCTGGCGCCGCTCCCACTGCGCGCCGCCCCATACAAAACTCCAACCAGCTTTCTCGCCCGATGTCACATAACCGGTAGCCTGCACAAACGCCGCGAACTGCGACACCGTGACCGGCACGCGGCTGATGCGGTAAGTTGGCAAGGTCACGGTGTGCTGAGGCAGTTCATTGTCGCGCGCGTTTGGGTCTTTCTGCCTGTCGCTGCCCATCAAAAAAGGGCCGGCCGGAATCTCCACCCAATCAAAGGCGACCTGATCGGGCGCTGCCGCCGCTTTGGGGCCTGGCTCGAACTTATCCGACCTGACGATGGGCGTGGGCGCTGGGGGCGACGGCGGCGGTTCTGCGGATGGTGCCGTCTGCTTCGGCGCAAACGCAGTCGCCGCGCCGGCCAACGGCGCGGCGACATCGAACAGGGTTCCGTCGTGCGCGCGCATCGTGAGCACAGGCGTGCCCCATTCCACGGTATTGCCCACGACCAGGCTCACGGTCTTGCGCCCTTCGCTGACCGCGGCGTCCACTGGTAGGCCGTCGGCCACCGCTTCGTAGAAGGCGCGCGCGAATTCGAGCGCGGCGCGATCGGTGATGACATCCTGCATGGCGAGCACCGCCGGCACGCCGCGCCGCGCCAGGATCGTGGCGACGCTGGCAAAGATGTCGCGTTGACTGCCGCGCGCACCTTCGCAGGCGTTGAGAACTACCAGGCGCAAAGCTCTCTGGTCGCCCAGCAACCGCGCCAGCTGCGTGGCAAAGAGCGGCTGCGACTGACCGGCGTCGTCGGTCAACACTACCAGGCCCTCGTCGCTCTGCTCGTCATAGCCTCCGTGGCCCACGAAGTGAAAGATGTGCCAGGTCCCCGTGCGCAGCGCGCGCTGCACAGCCCGCACCGTGGATGATGATAACCAACTGAGCTCGACCTGGCCCCCGGCTTGCAGCGGCGCCAACGCACGCTCGATGCGCGCCTGTTCCTCGCGCACATCCAGGGGCGCCAGGTCGCTGGGCGCGGCTACTACACCGAGGATACGCAGGGGCTTGACCACGCGCAAGGGTTGGATGGCCTGTGGCAGCTCCGGGTAGCGAATGATAGGCGTGCTGCGTGACAGGCAGAGGTACTCGCCCACGCGGGCGTCAAACAGGTATTCCCAGGGTATGACGGCCAGCTCGGGCGGTCGGATGCGCAGGCGCAGGCGCAGGCCCAGGTCGGCGTTGGCGGCCTGCATCTGGCTGACGTCATAGCGGCTGCGCACTTCGCCCGTGAAAAGCGCATCGAAGAGGAGCTGACCGAACTCCTGTACCGCGCGTTGGCTGGGGCTGAGCGCCGCGCGGCGCGAGGTGCCGGAATCGAGCAGCGCGGTGTGCAGATTCGTCAGAAAGCTGGCGAGCGATCGTTCGTCAGGTGGAAACTGCATCATGCTGCGCGCCTCGCCCGCAGGCGAATAGAGCACCGTCACGGGATAGGCGCGACCCGCGCCGACGCCAATCTCAAGATCGAAGTCAAGATAACGAGGCGGCTGGTCAGAGGGCATGGGTGACCTCGTGGGTTGGGAATCAGGACGTTGACCGCGTAAGCAATAATACAGCAAACGCTCGGGCTACGCCTGGCGATGCTGGCTGGTGACGAAGAGCTGAATGCAACTACATTAATTCGTCTAGGCCCAGGTAGATCTCCGGACCTGTTTTTTGTCTGATCCGCAAAATCCAAAGCGTCTGGGTGTCAGGTTCCACCTGGAAAATCAGGCGCCCGCTGTCAACTTTGATCTTGCGCCGATTGGGATGGCCGCGTAAGGCTTCAGAATAGGTTGGTTGTGGGTCATCGG
Source organism: uncultured Anaerolineae bacterium (assembly GCA_964513955.1). GTDB lineage: Bacteria > Chloroflexota > Anaerolineae > SSC4 > Amarolineaceae > Amarolinea. The sequence continues at coordinate 4,575 of CAZEPA010000235.1, forward strand.
CCAACTCCGAGGTGATGCGCCTAAACCGCTGACGATAGTTGCCAGGCACGCGCAACGAGCTGTGATTCGCTTCTTGGGAGTACCTAATCCGGTAGCGCACCCGCTGCCTCTAGCGCATCAATGCGCGCCCACACTTCCTCATGGGAGTACGTCTCTTCGCCGGCCTTCATGTGCACGATCATAGCATCGCGGCGCGGTTGTCTTCTTCATCTTCGAGCCACTCCTGTACACGCGCCCACAGATCAAGCCCGATCAAAGCCCCGATGTTATGACCATTGTCAGTCACGACGACGGGTGATTCAGCCAACAAGCGTTTCACGTCCGGTGCCCGCCGGCTCAGTTCCGAAAGAGACAATGCTGTCATCCGGCCCCTCCTTGGTGTGGTCATCGTGACATGATGAAGCGATTGTACCATAACCAACCAACAATCACAACCTCATCGCGCCAGGTATAGCCCCCCTAGCACGAACACCGCGCTTCCGATCGTCTGCAGGGTCAAGGTCTCGCCCAGGGCGACGACGGCAATCAGGCTGGCGATGACGGGGATGAGGAAGAGGAAAAGGCCAGCGCCGCTGGCATCCATGCGCGCCAGCATCTGCCACCAGGCCAGGTTGGCGAGCGCGCTGCTGCCGATGCCCAGTCAGGTAGGCGTGGATCGTGCCCTTCGCGGCTGCAATTCCCTGCGCGCGCAACGCGTCGTAGAACTTCTGCACGCTGAAAGGCGCCGCCGGGTTGCTCAGCAGCAGTTGGGTCGTATGAGCCAATTGTCCGTTCATGACGACTACTTCTCTAGGAATTCATACTTCTCATAAGGATAAACTCGCCGGTCCCCAAATCAATTGTGCCAGGAATTGTACCACAAGTGGGACCCATGATATAATGCGCGCATCCGGGTCTCGACGGGGACGGGTTGTTTTGTCTTCAGAGGTAACGCCATGACGATTGCTGCCATCACCAAACAAGAACTGTATCGGACCATCGAGTCCTTGCCGCCCAAGAGTCTCGATGAATTGGCGCTTTTTCTCGATTTCTTGGCGCACAAGTACCAGGCGTCCCAGGCGCGGGCGGTCATCGCTTTGGACGGGCTGTGGAAGGATGTTCCCTTCGATGTTGACAATAGCCACATTCGGGCCTTGCGGCGAGACATTACCGCACACCTGGCGGCGCAGGTATAGACCATGGACTATCTCGCTGACACCGTGGCGATAATCAAACACCTGCGTCAGAAGCTGCCCCAAGCGAGTCAGGTGGCGAGCATCTTCCAACAAACTGACAGGGGGCAGCACCTTGTCTACATCTCCGCCATTACGTTGATGGAGATCATGTACTTATCTGAGGCCAGACGCATTGATCTGTCGCTGGCTGATCTGATCGAACACATCACACAAAGCAGTAATTACCAAATCGCCGACGTCAATAGCAGTATTGTGCAGTCTGCGGCCGAAATCACCGATGTCCCCGAACTGCATGACCGCATCATTGCCGGTACAGCGAGGTGGCTGGGCGTGCCCGTCCTGACTAGCGATGCAGTGCTGGGTCAGTCGCACTACGTGCAGACCATTTGGTAGGCGTCGTTCTGTTTCGTCTCACACCGCAGGATCCTTACTGCACTGCACTCCCACACAACCAACGTTCGTCACACTGACCAAACAACCTCACCGCGCCAGGTACAACCCGCCCAGCACGAACACCGCGCCCCCGATCGTCTGCAGGGTCAAGGTCTCGCCCAGGGCGACGACGGCAATCAGGCTGGCAACCACAGGAATGAGAAAAAGGAAGAGGCCGGCGCGGCTGGCATCCATGCGCGCCAGCATCTGCCACCAGGCGAGGTTGGCGAGCGCGCTGCTGCCGATGCCCAGGGCCAGCAGCAGCGCCCAGGTGCGCGGCTGCGCAGGGATGGTGAGCCCTTGCCAGGCGGCGACCGGCAGCAAGAAGAGCGCGCCAAAGCCGGCGACCAGGCCGGTGAGGACGGCTTGCGGCGTGCGACCGACCAGCGGTTTGCCGTAGATAGAGTAAAGCGCAGCGCACAGCGCGGCCGCCAGCGTGATGAGGTCTCCCGCCAACGTGCTGGCGCCAGCCGCCGGCGCGGCGCCCTGCCAGACAATGATGACTACGCCGCCAAAGGCCAGCGCCAGGCCAAGCCAGCCGCGCCGGCCCATCCGTTCCCC